>CAMPGP010000129.1 GCA_946885545.1 uncultured Altererythrobacter sp. | reverse complement strand
CGTATTCCTGCGCGCGGCGGCTCCACATCGTGCGCTTGACCTTGGGCTTGCCCTTGAGCGTTTCCATCGCTTCCTTGAGCGTCTTATCGCTCGACAGCTTGCGCATGCCGATCGCTTCCACCTTGTTGGTCGGTACGCGGAGCGTCATGCGCTCCTTCTCGAAGCGGAGCACGTAGAGCTCCAGCTGCATTCCGGCGATTTCCTCGTTCTGCAGCTCGATCACACGGCCAACGCCGTGCTTGGGGTAAACGACGTAGTCGCCGACATCGAAGGCGGGAGCCTGGCTGGCCATGCAATAGTCCTTTCTGCGACCGGGCCGCACCCTCAGGGGACAGTCGAATCGTCTGTACGCCGCGCCGAACGAGCACGGTCGATCATCGATTGTCTGTCGCGGGTGAGGCCGACCTTTCTGCTATCTCGGCTGCGACCGGCGCGCGGCCGGGAGCAGTTGTTGCATTATATAGCATAACGGCAACAAAATTGCGAGTCCGCAAAGCGGTTCCTGCGTCGTGCAGTCAGGCGGCCCGTCGAGGGGCCGAGCACCAGGTCCCGGCCCTAGTCGCCTTCGCCGGGCTCGGGCGAGAAGTACTTCTCGAACTTGCCTTCTTCGCCCTTGTGCTCGTCGGCCTCGGCAGGCGGTTCCTTCTGGCTCGTGATGTTGGGCCATTCGGCGGAGTACTTGGTGTTGAGCTCGAGCCACTTCTCGAGCCCGTCTTCGGTGTCGGGGAGAATCGCCTCGGCCGGGCACTCGGGCTCGCACACGCCGCAGTCGATGCACTCGCTGGGGTTGATCACCAGCATGTTCTCGCCTTCGTAGAAACAGTCCACCGGGCACACCTCGACGCAGTCGGTGTACTTGCATTTGATGCAGGCGTCGGTGACGACATAAGTCATTTCGGAGCGTTTCCCTCGGGTAGTGCGTGTCCAGCCGCTGCTATTGCGCTTTGCCCCTCCGGGTCAAGCACGCGATAGCAGGCCCGGGCCTCCGCCGCCGGGCCGCGGCGCAACGGAAGCGCGAGAAGCTCGATCACGCGAACGCTCCTGCCGATCGGAAATGTGAGGACGTCGCCCGCCGCCACCGGCTGGCTCGCGCGCTGCACCCTCTGCCCGTTGCGCCTGATGTGCCCCGTCTCGACCAGCGCCTGCGCCAGGCCGCGCGTCCTGACGAAACGCAACTGGCACAGCAGCCGGTCGACCCGCATCACCGCACGAGGTCCGCCAGCCCCGCGAAGGCGCCGTTGGCGGGGGGCGTGGAGGCGGACTTGCCGCGTCGTTCGGGCTTGCGCCGCACCGGGCGCCATTCCCAGTGGTCGGGCGCAGGCGGGCCGAACCGGCCTTCGGCCAGCTTGCGCGCAGGCAGGTGGCGAAACCCGGCGGCGCCGAGCAGCCGATGCCAGTTCTCGGCTGCGAGCCCGGTCGAGACGGGGAGCGCGGAATCGAGCACGAAGCGGCGTACCTTGGATTTCGCGCGCGCGTCGTGGGCCGCGCGCAGGAGCTTCTCGGCGATGTCGACACGCACCGCCTGCTTGCCCGCCGGGCGGTATCCGGCAGCGAGCCGCGACGATCCCTCGATCACCGGCTGCATGTTCTCCTGCAGCGGCCGACGGTCGCGGCCGAGCGCATGGAGCAGCGCGCGCGGCGCGGGCTTGAGCAGCGCCGGGGCGAACACGTCGAGCGCGCCGAAGGTGACGCCAAGACGGCGCAGGAACGGGCGCATTTCCTTGGGCAGATGCTCGATCCCGGCGTTGTCGCGGGCGACGACGCCATGACCTGCGATCACGTGGAGCAGGAGCGCGCGCGCCTGCGATCCGGCTTCGGGGCTCTTCGCCGCCGCCTCGAGCTTTGCGAGGGGCGCGAGCGGGGCGAGTGTCTTCGCCAGCCACTCCGACAGCGCGCCGAGCAACCCGTCGCGCGCGGCTTCGGGCAGGAATCCGAGCTCGCGCGCTGGCGAGAGCCGCGGATGCAGCGGATCGCCGCCGGGTTCTATCCTCGCAAGTTCCTGGTCCTGCCAACGAATCGCGCCGTCGACGATCGCGACACCTTCCATACCTGATGCGATCAGCGCTTCGGCGCGCTCGCCGAGGATGCGCGGCAGCGCCTTCTCGCCCGCGGCGAGCAGCATCTTGCGGTCGCCGTGGCTCGCGGTGTGGTCCACCGCGAAGCGGAACCCCTCGACGCGTCCGATCGGTTCGTCCTCCACCAGCAACGCGCCTCCTTCGGCCAGGCTCACGGGTAGCAGCGCGGGATCGGTGCCCAAGGTCTTCATCAGGATCGCGGTCCTCCGGTTTACGAAGCGTTCGGTCAGGCGTGCGTGTAGCGCATCGGACAGCCTCGCTTCCACCGCTCTTGCGCGCGCAGCCATCTCATCGCGCGCGAGCACCCAGTCGGGGCGCTGGCAGATGTAGGCCCAGCTGCGGATCGCGGCGATCCGGCCCTGCAGCGTGTCGATGTCGCCCTGCGTGCGGTCGAGCTCGGCGATTCGCGCGGCAACGTAGTCGGCCCCAAGGTGGCCTTCGCGCAAGTCCTGCCACAGCCGGGTGACGAAGCGAGCGTGCACGTCCGCCCCGAGCTGGCGGAAATCGGGCAGCGAGCAGGCTTCCCAGAACCGCCGTACCCGCCCCGGTCCCTTGACGTCGTCGGCCACCGGCTCGCAGGCGAGGCGCTTGAGAACGGCGAGGTCGATCGCTTCCGGAGCGGGGGCCAGTTCGGGCTCCTGCGGCGGTGCCTCGAGATCGCCGATCAGGGTCGCGAGGCTGTCGAAGCGTGGCTCGGCCTCGCGCCAGAAGAGCTTCGTCAGCGGCGCGAAGCGATGCTCCTCGATGGCGTAGATCTCTTCCTCGGTGAATTCGGGGTCGGGTCCCTTGATTCCGGCAAGCGTGCCGAAGGTGCCATCCTTCTGGTGGCGCCCGGCGCGCCCGGCGATCTGCGCCATCTCGGCCGGGGTCAGGCGCCGTTGGCGAACCCCGTCGAACTTGCTCAGCGATGCGAAGGCGACGTGATTGACGTCGAGATTGAGGCCCATGCCGATCGCATCGGTCGCGACGATGTAGTCGACCTCGCCCGCCTGGAACATCGCGACCTGGCGGTTGCGCGTCTCGGGGCTCAGCGCGCCCATCACCACCGCCGCCCCGCCGCGGTAACGGCGGAGCATTTCGGCCACGGCATAGACCTGTTCGGAGGAAAACCCGACGATCGCGCTGCGCGGCGGCAGTCGCGAAAGCTTGCGTGCGCCGATATGCTTGAGCGTCGAGAAGCGCGGCCGGGTGACGATTTCGGCCCGTGGGATCAGCGCTCGCACCAGCGGTTCGAGCGTCGCCGCGCCGAGCAGCATCGTCTCATCGCGCCCGCGCGCATTGAGCAGCCTGTCGGTGAACACGTGGCCACGCTCGCGGTCGGCGGCGAGTTGGGCCTCGTCGAGCGCGACGAATGCGTGTCCGCCGCCGTCCCGCGGCATCGCTTCCGCGGTGCACAGGAAATAGCGCGCACCCTCGGGCTCGATCCGTTCCTCGCCGGTGACCAGCGCGACATGGCGCTCGCCCTTGATCGCGACGACGCGGTCGTAGACCTCGCGCGCGAGCAGCCGCAGCGGAAACCCGATCGCGCCGCTCGAATGCGCGCACATGCGCTCGATCGCCAGATGGGTCTTGCCGGTGTTAGTGGGTCCGAGCACCGCCTTGATGGTGTCGTTACGATCGATGGTCACCGGCCCAATGTGGCACTGCGACGCCTCGCCCACAACCACGTCTCGCCAGATCGCCGGGGGGTTCCGCGCCTCGTCGCGCAATGGACTCGATCTATCGCAGCTTAAGGCCGTCTTTACTTTAATCGGGCAGGGAATGGGGCATAGGACAACGCCAGGGTCGGGTCGCGAGAACACAAACCGCGGCCTTCCGGAGGAGGCGCGGTGTACAAGCAGAACGATGGCGACGGTCACGTCACCGCCGATTCCGGCGGCGATGTCTGGCATGCCGCGTCGCTCTCCCACTCGCAGATCCTCGCCGATCCCGCGCCGCGTGTCGTCGCGCGCGCCACGACGACAGGCGAACGCTTCGACACCTGGCGGGCCGAGATTTCCGAACGGCTCGGGCGGATCGACCTCGCTCCCGATCTCGCCGAGCGGATCGGCAGCCGCCGTTGGTTCCGCGGGCTCGGCACGCTGATCGGACTGTCGGCGGTGGCGCTCGCCATGTGGCCCGATTTCGCGCCGGTCGAGGCGGCGCCCGCCATGCGGATCGACGACGCCGCGCGCGACGAATTCCGCAGCCAGATGATCATGCCCCTCGCGCTCGGATCGGACAGCGGCCGCCACATGGGCGCCACGGCGATGGTTGTCCCGCTCAGGTCCGCCCCGGAAAGGCCGACGGTGCAGCTGCTCGCCACGCTCGCACGGGGAGACAGCTTCGAACGCATGCTTCAGCGCGCGGGCGTCGGGTCCGCCGACGCGGCCCGCGTCGCCGACCTGGTCGGCCGCTCGATCGCGCTCGACGAGATCGAGCCCGGCACGCAAGTCGACATCACGCTCGGACGTCGCCCGCAGTCGGGCGCGGCGCGGCCGCTGGCCGCGCTCGATTTCCGCGCGAACTTCGGGCTCGAACTGGGAATCGCGCGCGACGACGGCGGGCGGCTGGCGCTGACCCGCAAGGCGATCCGCGTCGACGAGACGCCGCTGCGAATTCGCGGCTCGGTGGGGAGCAGCCTCTATCGCTCGATGCGCGCCGCCGGTGCGCCCGCGAGCGCGGTGCAGCAATACCTCAAGACGCTCGGCGACCAGGTCGACATGGACCGAGCGGTGCGCTCGACCGACACTTTCGACATGATCGTCCAGTATCGCCGCGCGGCGACGGGCGAGCGCCAAGCGGGCCAGTTGCTCTACGCCGGGATAGAACGCGGCGGCGAACCGACTACCCAGCTCATGCGCTGGGGCAAGGACGGGCGTTTTTACGAAGCGTCGGGCGTGGGCGAGCAGCGCAGCGGGCTGATGGCACCGGTACCCGGGCGGATGAGCTCGAGCTACGGCATGCGGCGCCACCCGATTCTGGGCTACAAGCGCATGCACGCTGGCGTCGATTTCCGCGCCGGGCACGGCACGCCGATCGTGGCCGTCACCGACGCGCGCGTCACCAGCGCCGGACGCGCGGGCGGTTGTGGCAATGCCGTTCGTCTCGATCACGGCGGGGGAATCGCGACCCGCTATTGCCACATGAGCCGCATGGCGGTGCGCGCGGGACAGAGCGTGCGGCGCGGACAGGTCATCGGCTACGTCGGCTCGACGGGCCTCTCGACCGGGCCGCACCTGCATTACGAGATGTACCGCAACGGCCGCTCGGTGAACCCCGCTTCGGTGGAGTTTGTCACTCGTGCGCAGCTTTCGGGCGAGGACCTGCGGCGGTTCCGCGCAGTGCTCGGCGATCTCCGGACGGTCGAGGCCGGCGCGGCGCTCGAGGATCTCGCGCCGACCGCCGCCGAGGCCGCGTCGGTCGAACCGACGCGCGAGATCGACCGGCTCGAGACGCCCAAGCGCGTCGGCTGACGGGTCGATTGCGCGCCGCCGGCAAATCCGGCAACACGCGCGCATGACCGCTGCCTATCCCAACCTCAGAATGCGCCGCGCGCGCTCCAGCGCGTGGAGCCGCGCGCTCCACCGCGAGACCGTGCTGACTCCGGCAGACCTGATCTGGCCGCTGTTCGTGACCGAAGGGCAAGGCGTGGAGGAACCGATCGCCAGCCTGCCGGGCGTGTCGCGATGGTCGGTCGACGGTATCGTGAAACGTGCAAATGAAGCGTTCGAACTGGGCATTCCATGCGTCGCATTGTTCCCGAACACCCCGGGTGCACTGCGTTCGGACGACGGGGCCGAGGCGCTCAATCCCGACAACCTGATGTGCCGCGCGATCCGGGCGATCAAGGACGCCTGCGGTTCGGATATCGGCGTGCTGACCGACGTGGCGCTCGACCCCTATACCAGCCACGGGCAGGACGGGCTGCTCGACGACACTGGTTATGTCGTGAACGACGACACCGTGGCGGTGCTGGTCGACCAGGCGATCAACCAAGCCGAGGCGGGGTCCGACGTGATCGCGCCGTCGGACATGATGGACGGCCGGGTGCGCGCGATCCGCATGGCGCTCGAGATGGGCGGGCACCACAACGTCCAGATCATGGCCTATGCCGCCAAGTATGCGAGCGCGTTTTACGGCCCGTTCCGCGACGCGGTCGGTAGCGGCGGCCTGCTCAAGGGCGACAAGAAGAGCTACCAGATGGACCCGGGCAATGCCGAGGAGGCGCTTCGCGAAGTCGCGCTCGATCTCGCCGAGGGTGCAGACAGCGTGATGGTCAAGCCGGGCTTGCCCTATCTCGACATCGTGCGCCGGGTGAAGGAACGCTTCGAGGTTCCGGTGTTCGCCTACCAGGTGAGCGGCGAATACGCGATGATCGAGGCGGCTGCGGCGGGGGGCGCGAGCGACCGCGACGCGCTCGTGCTCGAGACGCTGACCGCGTTCAAGCGTGCCGGGTG
>CAMPGP010000128.1 GCA_946885545.1 uncultured Altererythrobacter sp. | reverse complement strand
CCTTTGGCAAGCGCCGCCTGGTGGCGAACGGCGCGGCATTCATCCTGCGCACGCGGCGGCTCCACCTGCTGACCGCGCCCTATATCGAAACCATCCGCCACCGGATCGCCGCCGCCCTGCGTCTGCGCAGCGCGGACGACGACGCGCTGGACCAGGCCATCGCTCGCCGCGCGCCCGATGCGCCGCGCTTCGCCGACAGCGCTGCCGCGCTGCGCGGTGCGAGCCGGCCCCACGACATCCTGCGCGCCGCGAGCGCGCTCAAGGCACTCGAAAGGAAACTGACCCGATGACGATGACGCTCGACGACGTGCGCACGATGGCGCAGGCGATCCGCGGCGAGGTGGGCAAGGCCATCGTCGGGCAGGAGGAGACCATCGATCACCTGCTGGTGGCGCTGGTGAGCGAGGGTCACGTGCTGCTCGAAGGCCCGCCGGGCACTGCCAAGACCTTCCTCGCGCAATGCTTCGCATGCTCGCTCGGGCTCGACTACGGCCGCATCCAGTTCACGCCGGACCTGCTGCCGGGCGACATCCTTGGTTCTAACCTGTTCAACTTCCAGACCAGCCAGTTCACCCTGACCCGCGGACCTATCTTCTGCGACCTGCTGTTGGCCGACGAGATCAACCGCACGCCGCCCAAGACCCAGGCCGCGCTGCTCGAGGCGATGCAGGAGCGGCGGGTGACGCTGGACGGCGAGACCCATGCCCTGCCGGAGCGCTTCATGGTCGTGGCGACGCAGAACCCGATCGAGAACCAGGGCGTCTATCCGCTGCCTGAGGCGCAGCTCGACCGCTTCCTGTTCAAGCTTCTGGTGCCCTATCCCAGCGAGGCGGAAGAAGCAGCGATCGTGACCCGCTTCGGCGAGCGCCAGGGCCCGCCGCGCCCGGCAGCGTTCGGCATCGCAGCGGTCACCGATGCGGTGCGGCTGGGGCAGGCGAGCGCGGCGCTGAACGGCGTCACGGTCGCGACCGAGATCGTCGACTACGTCGTGCGGCTTGTACGCGCCACGCGCGAAAGCGCCGACCTGTCGAGCGGGGCGAGCCCGCGCGCCGCGGTGATGCTCGCTAACGCCGCCCGCGCCCGCGCCGCGCTGGAGGGGCGCGACTACGTGGTGCCCGACGACGTGAAGGCGCTCGCCACCGCCGTCCTGCGCCACCGCCTCGTGCTCAGCCCCGCCGCCGAAATCGAGGGTCGCGAGGTCGAAGCGCTGGTCGCCGAGCTGGTCGAGAACACCGAGGCGCCGCGCTAGGCCCGTCCGCATGAAGCTCGCTTTTCCCATCGTCCCCACCGCGCGCACTGCCTGGCTGGCGGCGCTTGCCGCGCCGCTCGCGATCGTGATCGCCGCCGCGGCCCCGGGGGCATGGGTGATCGCGCCCGCGGCGGGTGTCGCGCTGCTGGCGCTGGTGCTGCTGGACGGCGCGCTGGCCGGGCGGATGACCGGCTGGCGGCTCCACGCGCCCGCCGACGCCGAAGTGGGCGAGCCGTTCGACCTGGTGGCGATGGCCGAATTCGCCGGTCGCGCGGCACGGTCTCCGCTGGAGATCGCGCTGGCGCTTGATCCGCGGCTCGATCCGGCGGGCGGCGTGCAGTTCGCTGCGACGCTCGACCGCGCGACCGGCGCGTGGGAAGGCAAGGTCGCGCTCACCCCCGCGCGCCGCGGTACCGCCATGGTGAAGCGCATCTGGCTGCGCTGGGCCGGCCCGCTCGGGCTCGGCGCGCGGCAGGCGAGCCATGCGCTCGACCGTCCGGTGCGCGTCTGGCCCGACCTCGCCCCGGTGCGCAGCCCCGAGCTGCAGGCGTTCCTTCGCGATGCGCAGTTCGGCCTCATCGCGCGTCGAATCCGCGGCGAAGGCACCCAGTTCGAGGCGCTGAGCGAATACGAGCCGGGCATGGACCGGCGCCGCATCGACTGGAAAGCGAGCGCGCGCCACACGCGGCTCTACGCTCGCGAGAACGAGAGCGAGCGCAACAACCAGATCGTCTTCGCCTTCGATTGCGGGCAGGCGATGTGCGAGCCGGTAGGCGGCCTGCCGCGCATCGATCGCGCGGTCACCGCCGCACTTACCGCCAGCTACGTCGCATTGAAGGGCGGCGACCGCGTGGCGCTGTTCGGCTTCGCCCGGCGGCCCGAGCTGTCGACGCCGTTCGTGGGCGAATCGCGCAACTTCCACCGCCTCCAACGCGCCGCCGCGGGGCTCGATTACCATGCCGAGGAGCCCAACTTCACGCTCGCGCTGGCCACGCTCTCGGCGCGGCTCCAGCGTCGCTCGCTGATCGTGCTGTTCTCCGATTTCACCGATCCGACCGGGGCCGAGCTGATGATCGAAAGCGTCGCCCGGCTGGTCGAGCGGCATCTCGTGCTGTTCGTGACGATGGAGGACGAAGACCTCGCCGCGCTGTCCGAGGCGGAGCCCGACACACTCGACGCGCTCGCCACCGCGGTCACCGCTGATACCCTCCTGCGCCAGCGCGCGCTCGTGCTCCAGCGGCTGCGCCGGATGGGCGTCGACATCATCGAGGCACCGTGGGACCGGATCGGCTACCGCCTGATCGACCGCTACCTCGAGATCAAGCGGACGGAGGCGATCGGGTGAAGGCCCCGATGTTCACGAAGCTGTTCCGCAGCGCCGAGGTCGCGCCGCCGCCCGAGATCGAGGCAGCCGCATTGCGTTCGGACCGTTTCCGGCTCGAACGCGAGCGCGAATGGCAACGGCTCGAAGACATCGTCGTGCGCATGGAGAAGGGGCGGCTGCGCGGGCTGTCGGACGAAGACGTGCTGGCGCTGCCCGCGCTCTACCGCACCGCCGCCTCCAGCCTCGCGGTCGCGCGCGAGACCTCGCTCGACGCCGCGACGCTCGAATATCTGGATTCGCTGGTCCAGCGCGCATGGTTCCAGGTCTATGGGCCGCGCGAGGGGTTCGTCGCCTGGCTCCGGCGGTTCCTCGGCGGCGGGCTGAGCCGCTCGATACGCGGCATCTGGCTCGACATTTGCGTCGCGCTGGCGGTGATGGTGGCGGGCACGGTGGTCGGATGGCTACTCGTGCTGCAGGACCGGGAGTGGTACTATTCGCTCGTCCCGGTGCAGTTCGCCGACACCCGGGTGCCCGGCGCGAGCCGCGAGGTGCTGCTCGAAAGTCTGCAGGTGGAGAAGGATACGCAGGGCCTGTCCGCCTTCGCCGCCTTCCTGTTCAGCAACAACGCGGGGGTTTCCATCCTCGCCTTCGCATTGGGCTTCGCCTTCGGCATTCCCTCGCTGATGCTGCTGCTGCACAACATGGCCATGCTGGGCGCGATGCTGTGGCTCTATAGTGAGGCAGGCCTGACGCTCGAATTCGCCGCCTGGCTCAGCGTCCATGGCACGACCGAGCTGTTCGCGATCCTGCTCGCGGGCGCGGCGGGCATGCACATCGGGCGCTCGATGGCCTTTCCCGGCACGCGCTCGATCCTCGCCGCTGCGGCCGAAAGCGGGCGGCGCGGTGCGCAGGTCATGGTCGGCGTGATCTTCATGCTGGTCTTCGCCGCCCTGCTCGAAGCATTCCCGCGCCAGTTGCTCGGCATGGAAGGGCGCGGGCTGATCGGGGTGACGATGCTGCTGTTCTGGCTCGCCTATTTCTTCGCTTTCGGGCGCAATCGGAAAGCGAGCCCAACATGAGCTCCGCGCAGGCAGCGTCCCACCTCGCCCAACGGGCGAAGCGCCGCCGCGAGGTGGTGACGCCGGAAGGCATCGCATTGCCCTTCACCGTCGCCAGCCGCAGCGCGCGCGCCGGGGCGCTGATCCTCGACCTGGTGCTGATGACGGTGGTGGGCATCGGAGTCACGCTGCTGCTGATCTGGATCGGCGGCGGGCTGTTCGACGGCGCGGGCGAAAATGACGAGATGAGCGGCGCGGCCGAATTCATCGCGGTATTCTGGACGCTGTTCTGGTTCCTGCTGTGGAACGGCTACTTCATGGTCATGGAGATGGGCCCGCGCGGCGCGACCTTCGGCAAGCGCGCGGCGGGCATCCGTGTCGCATCCTACGACGGCGGGCGCCTGACCCCGGAAGCAGTGGTCGCGCGCAATCTCCTGCGCGATATCGAGCTGTTCCTTCCGCTTGTGTTCGTCCTCGTCGCGCCGAGCGGCGAAGCGGGGCTGGCGGGCATCGCCGCCGCCGCCTGGTTCCTCGTCTTCGTGCTGTTCCCGTTCTTCAACCGCGACGCCTTGCGCGCGGGCGACCTGATCGCGGGCACCTGGGTAGTCGAGGCGCCGCGAGCCAAGCTGGCGCAAGCGCTCTCCACCGAAGGCGCCGCGCGCGAGGGGTCGAGCAGCCTGACCGGCGCAGAATACCGCTTCGGCGAAGCCGAGCTGGCGATCTACGGCGAATACGAACTGCAGACGCTCGAACGAGTGCTGCGCGACGGGCGGCCGGACGCGCTCGCATCGGTCCACGAGGCGATCTGCCGCAAGATCGGCTGGAACCCCGGCAGCGGCGACGAGCGCGCCTTCCTCGAGGCATTCTACGCCCAGCTGCGCGCCCGGCTCGAAGGCGACATGCGCTTCGGCAAGCGTAAGGCGGACAAGTTCGGCTAGGAACCCGTCCGCCCCGCATCTCGAACTTCAATCGTTCCAGTTCTGTACCCGGAACAGCATCGAGCCCATCTGCTTGCGATATTCGGCGCGCTTGCCCGATTCGGCCTGCAACTGCGCTTCGGTGCGCTTCATGTGGTCGAGAAACATCTGGTTGCGCCGCATGTCTTCCTCGGCGTCGGCGAAACTCGGAAACCACGTCACGAGATAGACGTCGGCCTCGCCGTTGCGCGGGTTCACGCTCGTCCAGATCTGATAATCGGTGATCCAGCCCTGCGCCTTCGCGAAGTCCTGCGACGTACGATAACCGGCGGCGAGGTAATTGGCGTAATCAAGCGCGTGACCGTCGTCGACCGAGATCATCCCGACTTCGACGTAATCTCCCGGATCGACGGGATAGGCCGACTGGGCCGATGCGGCTTGCGGCAAGCCGAACGAAAGCGTTGCCGCGCCAAGCGCGGCGAGTGCGAACTTGTTCATTTCCGTAGTCTCCCCATTGCATCCGGCGGCGGCAGGATACCGCCCCGGCGTCGATGCCTTGGAGTCGGAATGGGCGACCTTTTCCGGCCGGCCCCAAAGTGCGACAGGATTACGCCCGCCCGGCCGGTGGAGTCGAGCCGGATTCGAGATCGAGGCAGCGGCGCTTGCCAAGGCCGCCAGGAGCGTGAATCGGGAAAGCATGGCGAACTACCGGATCGTGCGCGACGACTGCACCGGAGAAGCGGTGCTAGCGCTGCTGCAGGCGCATCTCGACGAGATGCACCAGTGGTCGCCCGCGTGCAGCGTCCATGCCTTGCCCGCCGAACGCTTGCGAGCGCCCGAAGTTTCGTTCTTCGCCGCCTGGGATGGCGACGCGCTGGCCGCGGTCGGCGCGCTGAAGGAACTCGCGCCCGATCGCGGCGAACTCAAATCGATGCGCGCCGCGCCCGCCTATCGCGGCAAGGGCGCCGGCGAGGCGATCCTGCGCCACCTGATGGCCGAGGCCGAGGCGCGCGGCTATCGCTGGGTCGGGCTGGAGACCGGGCGGCCCGAACCGTTCCTCCCCGCCGTCCAGCTCTACCGGAAGCACGGATTTGCCGAATGCGCCCCATTCGGCGACTATGTCTCCGACGAATTCAGCATGTGCATGGAGAAACGGCTGTGACGATCGATCGCCGCACGCTCATCGGATCGGCTCTTGCGCTCGCCGCCGGGGCTTGCGTGCCGGTCGAGCGCGACCGGCCGGGGCGCTTCGGTGCGCTGCTGCGGATCGTCGAGGCCTCGGCCAACGGCACGCTGGGCGCGGCGGTGCTCGACACCGGGACGGGCCGCGTGTGGGGCCATGCGGACTACGCGCGCTTCCCGCATCTGTCGTCGTTCAAGCTCTCGCTCGCGGCGCTCGTGCTGCACCTGGACGAAACGGGCGAGGTGGATGCGGACGAGCGACTGCGCTGGGCCCGCGCCGATCTGCTCGACTACGCGCCCTTCGCGCGGGAGCGGCTCGAACAGGGTGCGACGATGCGCGAACTCGCCGAAGCCACCCAGACGCTGAGCGACAACACCGCGGCCAATGTCCTGTTGCGCCGACTGGGCGGCCCCGAGCGCCTCACCGCCTACTGGCGCTCGCTGGGCGACACGGCAAGCAGGCTCGACCGCACCGAGCCCGAGCTGAACTACGTCCCGCCCGGCGAGATCATGGACACCACGACGCCAGCGGCAATGGCGCGCACGCTCGGCACGCTGCTCTACGGTGACGCGCTGGGCGAGGCGGCGCGCACCACACTCAAGCGCTGGATGGCCGAAACACGCACCGGCGCGAACCGCGTGCGCGCCGGGCTGCCGCCCGATTGGCCCGCGGGGGACAAGACCGGCACCTCGCTCTGGCCCGGGATCGCCAGCGTCTATGTCGACGTCGGCTATGTCGAGCCACCGGGCCATGCCCCGCTGACCTTCGCCACCTATTTCCGCGCCGCGCGGCCGGATGTGTCGATCGACAAGGACGCCGAGGCGGTGCTGGCCGAGG
>CAMPGP010000127.1 GCA_946885545.1 uncultured Altererythrobacter sp. | reverse complement strand
GGCCGTTCGGCCAAAGACGCGCCTCAACGTAAGCGTAGGCCGCTTCTTCGTTGTGGAAATGAGGGGCGGACAAATTCGACATGATAGGCTCCGTTTCGTTGGAACCACCCTAGCCGAACCAGTGGGTACGTCAAGTATAATAACGCCAACCATTTTCCTACACCCAACCGACTTTGCTAGCCTTGCGTCGGCTCTTTGCATCGTCGATCCACGCCCCTGCGCTGCCAGCGGATTTAGAAAACCTGCGTGGCGGATACGCAACCGCTGCACCCTGACCGGAAACGAAAGGTGACAGGCGAGCGCGCATTTTGCAACGTAATCACCGGAAAACAAACGCAGATTCAGCGAGGCACTATTTTCCAAACACACCCGGTCTGTGTAACAGGGGCTCGCGTCAAGCCGCCGTTGCGAAAGCCTCTTCGCCCAGCGCCATCATGCTGTCGCTTCCCGCTTCCAGCTTGCGCCGCAGCGCGCCTGCATCGGGCAGGAAGCGTTCGGCGTAGTAGCGGGCGGTGACCAGCTTGGCCTCGTAGAACGCCCTGTCCTCGCCGCCCTCGGCCAGCTTCGCCTGCGCGACCTTGGCCATCCGCAGCCACATCAGGCCCAGCGTCACGATGCCCATGATGTGCATGTAGTGATGCGCGCCCGCGCCGAGGTGGTTGGGGTTCTGCATCGCGTTCTGCATGAACCACATCGTCGCGGCCTGCTGTTCGTTCAGCGCCTTCTCGAGCTTCTCGGCGATCGGGCCGAGTGCCTCGTCGCCCTTCGCCGCGGCGGCTTCCTCGCCGACCAGCTTGAAGAACGCCTGCACGGCCGCGCCGCCGTTCTGCGCCAGCTTGCGACCGCACAGGTCCATCGCCTGCACGCCGTTGGTGCCTTCGTAGATCTGCGTGATGCGGGCATCGCGCACGAACTGGCTCATGCCCCATTCCTCGATGTAGCCGTGGCCGCCGAACACCTGCTGCATGTTGACTGCGGTCTCGAAGCCCTTGTCGGTGCCGTATCCCTTGATCACCGGGGTCATCAGCCCGAGCAGCAGATCGGCCTCGGCGCGCTCTTCTTCGCTCGCGGCCTTGTGCGTCAGGTCCACCAGCAGCGCGCCCCACAGCGCCAGCGCGCGGAAGCCTTCGGTGAACGCCTTGGCGTCCATCAGCATGCGGCGGACGTCGGGGTGGACGAAGATCGGATCGGCCTTCTCGTTCGGCTCGGCCGGGCCGGTCAACGCCCTGCCCTGCCGCCGGTCTAGCGCATAGGCGACCGCGTTCTGATAGGCCGCCTCGGCCTGGCTGAAGCCCTGGATGCCGACGCCGAGCCGCGCGGCGTTCATCATGATGAACATCGCGGCGAGGCCCTTGTTCTCGTCGCCGACCAGCCACCCGATCGCCCCGTCGTAGTTGAGCACGCAGGTCGAGTTGCCGTGAATGCCCATCTTGTGTTCGATCGAGCCGCAGGTGACGCCGTTGCGCTCCCCCAGCGAACCGTCGTCGTTCACCAGCACCTTGGGCACCACGAACAGCGAGATGCCCTTGGTCGAATCGGGCGCGCCGGGCGTCTTCGCCAGTACGAGGTGGATGATCTGGTCGGTCAGGTCGTGCTCGCCGGCGGAGATGAAGATCTTGGTGCCGGTGATCGCATAGCTGCCGTCCGCCTGCGGCTCCGCCTTGGTGCGGATCATGCCGAGATCGGTGCCGCACTGCGGCTCGGTCAGGTTCATCGTGCCGAGCCATTCGTTGGCGATCATCCTGGGGACGTACTTCTGCTGCAGCTCGGGCGAACCCTTGGCGAGTAGCGCCGAGACCGCGCCGTTGGTGAGGCCCGGATACATGCCGAAGGCCTGGTTGGCCGACGAGATGAACTCCTCGAGCATGAACCCGAGCACGTGCGGCATGCCCTGCCCGCCGAATTCCTCCGGCGCAGAGAGGGTGCTCCAACCGGCCTCGCGGAACTGCTCGAACGCGGCCTTGAATCCGGGCGGAGTGGTGACCGAGCCATCATCGTTGCGCTTGCAGCCGTGTTCGTCTCCAGCGCGGTTGAGCGGCGCGAGCACCTCGGAGCAGAATCGCCCCGCTTCGCCAATCACGGCCTCGATCATGTCGGGCGTCGCGCTCTCGAAGCCCGGCAGGTTGCCGTAGCTGGCGAGGTCGAGAACCTCGTTGATCACGAAGCGGGTGTCGCGGGTCGGAGCAGTATAGGTGGGCATAGGTCGTCCTGCGAAAAGTGTGCGGACTCAGTCGATCGAATCGACGAGCTTGATGAAGGCGGTGAGTTCCTTGATCGACGAATCGATGTCCGCCCGCTGTCGCTTGAGCTTGGCGACGTGCGCGCGGCATTTCTCGATGGTGACGCGTCGCTGCTCGACCCGGCCGTCGCCGAGGTCGTAGAGATCGATCATCTCGCGGATCTCGGTCAGCGAGAAGCCGACGTTCTTCGCCCGCATGATCCATGCGAGTCGGGCGCGGTCACGCTTGGAATAGACGCGGCTGAGACCAACACGCTTGGGCGCGATCAGGCCCTCATCCTCGTAGAAGCGCAGCGCGCGGGCGGTACAGTCGAACTCCGAGGTCAGGTCGGAAATCGAGAATTGCTCTCGCGAATGCTTGTCGGGGCGATCGAGGTGCGCACCGGAGTGCGTTTCGGAGAGCTTGCGCGCGGGTTCAGCCATGCCTCTACCTTACCGCGCTTTACGTAAGCGTCAACCTTCGACCGGCATGAGTTGTTCGCCGTCCAGCTTACGAAAGAAGCAGCTCCGGGCGCCCGTGTGGCAAGTCGGGCCCGCGGGACGGCACCTCAGCACGAGCGCATCCTGGTCGCAGTCGACGCGTATCTCCTCGACCGCCAGCGTATTGCCCGATGTCTCGCCCTTGAGCCACAACGCTCCGCGTGATCGGGAATGAAAATGCGCCAAGCCGGTCTCCCGCGTTTGGTCGAGCGCCTCGCGGTCCATGAATGCGACCATTCGCACGGTACCATCGGCCGCATCGACGACCACTGCCGTCAGCAATCCCTTGTCGTCGAACCGGGGCTGGAATTGATCCATCGATCGCTCTCTTTTCGAACTATTGCGCGCGGTTCACGCAACGATGTGAACCGTTTGTTGCAGGATAACCACAGGCCTGTTCGAAAATCCACGCCCTCGCGACATGCCGCTTTGATGCGATGGCTGAAAATGGGAAGAAGCGACTGCAGCCCGCAAGGGCAGCTCGCCGACCTTTCGGTGCCATTAGAGCGCCATGGTTCAGGGGAAACGGAGATGCAGCCCGCCTCAAGGCGATGGCGCCTCCGGCAACGTTGAGGGATTGGATCCCGTGCGGCCATGGGGGTGGCCGTCCAGCCTTCGGGCGGATCCATTGAATTTCGTCACGTGGCGCCCGGAGCTTCGGCTCCGGGCGTTTCGTTTTTCGGGTTCGTCGAACCGCCAGCGCGCCCTGCCTCCTCGATCACTCGCGAAAAGCACGCGACCACGACCCGCGTCGCTCCGGCTCGCTTCAGCGCCGCGACACAGGCGTCGCTCGTCGCACCGCTGGTAAGCACGTCGTCGACCAGCACGACATTGGCCCCACGAATCCGACCGGCCCAGCGCTCGTCCGCGACGATGGCTCCCGAAAGCGCCCTGGCGCGGGCCTTCCGTCCGAGCCCACCCAGCATCGGAGTGCGCTTTCGACGTCGCAATGCGTCGACGGCCAGATTGCCTCCCGTCAGCCGCGATAGCTCCCGCGCGATGAGACCGGCTTGATTGAAGCCTCGCCGCCACAGGCGCCAGCGATGAAGCGGTACCGGGGCGACCAGCCACTCCCCGTCGAGGGGCGGGAGCCGCGCGGCGATCAGCCGTGCAAGCATAGGCGCCAGCGCAATCCTGCGCCCATGCTTGAACGCCAGCACCAGCTTGCGCGCGGCATCGTTGTAGATGGTTCCGGCGGCTATCCCGTCGTGCCGCGGCGGGCTGGCAAGACAAGGCGCGCAGACCGACCCGTCTGTGGCGAAGTCGGTGCCGAACGGACGCTGGCAGAGCGCGCAGGCTGGAGCACCGGGAAGAGAAAGCGCGCTCCAGCAATTGGAGCAAAGCCCGTCCTGGTGCGCGATGCCTTCGCCGCAGACCGGGCATCGCGGCGGATAGATCAAGTCCACCAACGGGGCGACGGATTCGCGGATGAAGGTGGTGACGCTCACGCCACGATGCTGTCGCGCTTGCCTCCCGAAGGCAACCCCGGCAGGGCCGTGCGCCATGACACCTGGGAGCGTACCGCAGATATTCTCACATCGCCGCCGCATCGCGCGCTGGCGCCGTGCCCTGCATCTTCAGGGCGCGCCCGACGCGCCCGATTTCGTCTTCCGCGCGATGGCGGAGGAGCTCGCTGACCGGCTCGGCTTCATCGATCACCGGGTGGCATCCGCCCTCGTGATCGGCGATCCGACCGGATTGGCGACAAGAACGCTCGACGCAGAGCGGATCGAGGGCTTCGGGCCTGACGGCATCGACGAGGAAGCATCGCTGGCCGGGCCCTACGATCTCGTCACAAGCGTCGGCATGCTCGATACGGTCAACGATGTGCCGGGAGCGCTGTTGCATGTTCGCGAGGCATTGGCGCCGGGCGGGATCGCGATCGTCAGCTTTCTCGGCGCGGGGAGCCTGCCCAACTTGCGGCGAGCCGTGATGGCGGCGGAGCCCGAGAGACCGGCGGCGCGGATGCACCCGATGATCGACATGCGGGCGGCATCGGCCTTGCTGCAGCGAGCGGGGTTCGCGCGACAAGTGGCGGATTCGTTCACGCTCCGGGTGCGCTATCCCTCGCTCGACCGACTGGTGGCGGACTTGCGCGCGCAGGCGCTGACCAACGTTTTGACCTCGGTGCCTCCGCCGCTTTCGCGTGAGGCGCTGGAGCGGGCACGGACCGCATTTCTTGAAACTGCGGACACGGACGGCCGGGTCACTGAGCCGTTCGAGATTATCACCCTAACGGGCTGGAAAGACTAGCGAAGGCTTGCCTGTGCCGCGGCCAGGCGGGCGATCGGCACGCGGTAGGGCGAGGCGCTGACGTAGTCGAGGCCGACCGTCTCGCAGAAGGCGATGCTGGCCGGGTCGCCACCATGCTCGCCGCAAATGCCGAGCTTGAGGTCGGGATCGGTCGCACGGCCGCGCTCGACCGCGATTTGCACGAGCTGGCCGACACCGTCGATATCGAGGCTGACGAAGGGATCGCGCGGGAACACACCCTTCTCGACGTAAGGCGCGAGGAAGCGCGCCGAATCGTCCCTCGAAACGCCGAGAGTGGTCTGCGTCAGGTCGTTGGTTCCGAACGAGAAGAAGCGTGCCTCCTCCGCGATCTCGCCGGCCATGAGCGCGGCGCGCGGCAGCTCGATCATCGTGCCGACGAGGTATTCGACCTTGCGCCCTTTCTCCGCGAAGACCTCCGCCGCGACGCGGTCGACCAGCGCGCGCAGCAGCTCCAGTTCGCGGCGGGTGGCGACGAGCGGGATCATCACCTCGGGGACCGGGGCTTCACCGCTCGATTCGGCTACCTCGCATGCCGCCTCGAAGATCGCGCGCGCCTGCATCTCGTAGATCTCGGGGTAGGTGATCCCGAGGCGGCAGCCGCGGTGGCCGAGCATCGGGTTGAATTCGTGCAGGTCGCTCGCGCGGCGCTTCAGGTGGTCGACGCCCAGCCCGGTGGCATCGGCCAGTTCGGCGAAATCCTCGTCGGCGTGCGGCAGGAACTCATGCAGCGGCGGGTCGAGCAGACGGATCGTGCACGGCAGGCCGACCATGACCTCGAAGATCTCGCGAAAGTCGGAGCGCTGCTCTGGCAGGAGTTTTGCGAGCGCGGCGCGGCGGCCCTTTTCACTGTCGGCGAGGATCATCTCGCGCACCGCACTGATGCGGCTCGCGTCGAAGAACATATGCTCGGTGCGGCACAGACCGATGCCCTCGGCGCCGAACTGGCGCGCCATGCGGCAGTCGGCCGGGGTTTCCGCATTGGTGCGCACCTTCATCCGCCGGTGACGGTCGGCCCATTCCATCAGCACCCCGAAATCGCCCGCCATCTCGGGTTCGATCGTCGCGACCTCGCCCGCCATGACCTGCCCGGTGCCGCCGTCCAGCGTGAGCGTGTCCCCCTCGGCCAGCTCGCGGTCGCCGATGCGCAGCGTGCGCGCCTTGAGGTCGATCGCGACGCCGGGCGCGCCCGAAACGCAAGGGCGGCCCATGCCGCGCGCGACCACCGCCGCGTGTGACGTCATGCCGCCGCGCGCGGTGAGGATGCCCTGCGCGGCGTGCATGCCGTGGATGTCCTCCGGGCTGGTCTCGACGCGCACGAGGATGACCTTCTCGCCGCGCTGCGACCATTGCTCGGCGGTATCGGCGTCGAGCACGATCTTGCCCGAAGCCGCACCCGGCGAGGCGGGAAGCCCGGTGGTGAGCACGTCGCGCGGGGCTTGCGGGTCGAGAGTCGGGTGGAGCAACTGGTCGAGCGCCATCGGATCGACGCGCAGGATCGCGGTCTCCTCGTCGATCAGCCCCTCCCCCACCATGTCGACCGCCATCTTGAGCGCGGCCTTGGCGGTGCGCTTGCCGCTGCGGGTCTG
>CAMPGP010000126.1 GCA_946885545.1 uncultured Altererythrobacter sp. | reverse complement strand
TCGCTCGGTCCTTTCTTCGACTTGCCGGACGGCCGATTCGCGGTTCATCCGTTCGATGTGTTCATGTTTAGAGGGTCTTTCCTGAACGGACTGCAACGCCGCCGTCAGATTCGAAATTTGCGGCGAAGCGAGCCGATCCGACCGTTGAAATGCGGCTTGCCGGGCGGAATCGGGCTGCCTAAGGCGGCATTCGATGGACGCAGGAACGCCCCCGCCCCGGCAATCGGGCTTCGCCGCCGGGCTCTCGGCCTACATCATCTGGGGCTTCCTGCCGCTCTACTTGATCCTGGTGCGCGAGGTGCCTGCGTTCGAGTTCGTCGGCTGGCGAATCATCTGGACGCTGCCGATCTGCCTCGCGATCGTCGCGATCCGCAAACAGGGCCCGCAACTGCGGCAGGGCTTCGCCGACTTGCGCAGCCTGCGCACGCTGCTGGCCAGCTCCGCGTTGATCGGCGTCAACTGGGTTGTCTACGTCTGGGCGATCCAGAACGATCAGGTCTACGCCGCGAGCCTCGGCTATTACATCAACCCGCTGATCAACGTGCTGCTCGGCACCTTCGTGCTGGGCGAGAAGCTGAGCCGCCGCCAGTGGCTCGCGGTGGGCATCGCCGCGGCGGGGGTCGCGCTGCTGCTCGGCGGGGCGCTGACGACGCTGTGGATCAGCCTGACCCTGGGCCTGAGCTTCGGCACTTATGGGCTGCTGCGCAAGCAGGTCGAGGTGGGCGCGTTGCCCGGGCTGACGATCGAATCGGCGCTGCTGCTGCTGCCCGCGGCGGGAATCGCCTGGTGGTACGCCGCCTCGCCCGCAGGCTCGGCCTTCGCGCAATCGCCAGAACTGAGCATCGCCATCGTTCTCGGCGGATTCCTCACTGCGATCCCGCTGCTGCTGTTCGCCATCGCCGCGCGGCGGATGGACTATTCGACGCTGGGCTTCCTGCAGTTCATCGCGCCGACGATCGTCTTCGTGCTCGGCCTGACGGTGTTCGAGCAACCGCTCCAGCCCGTACAGCTGGCATGCTTCGTGTTGATCTGGACCGCGATCGCGATCTTCGTGTGGGACATCCTCGCGCGGCGCAAGGCCGACAAGGTGCTGCAAGCCTAGCCTAGGCGCGCAATTTCCAGCGCAGCGTCTCGCCCGCGTGGAACGGCACGATTGCCGTGCCGCCCGCGTCGATCTCCTCCGGCACATCGACCCCGACACGCTCCAGCGTCACGCGATCCTCGTTCAGCGGCAGACTGTAGAAGCGCGGACCGTTCTCGCTCGCGAAAGCCTCGAAGCGGTCGATCGCGCCTTCGTCGTCGAACACCTGGAGATAGCTTTCGAGCGCGTAGGGCGCGTTGAAGATGCCCGCGCAGCCGCAGGCGCTTTCCTTGGCCGCGCGGTCGTGCGGGGCGCTGTCGGTGCCGAGGAAGTACTTCGCCGAGCCCGAGGTCGCCGCCTTGCGCAGCGCCAGCCGGTGCTTCTCGCGCTTGGCGACGGGCAGGCAGTAGGCATGCGGCCGTATGCCCCCCACCAGCATGGCGTTGCGGTTGATATGGAGATGCTGCGGAGTGATCGTCGCACCGACGTTGGCGCCCGCGCCGTCGACGAAGGCCACCGCATTCTCGGTAGTGATGTGTTCGAAGATCACCTTGAGGCCGGGCAGCTCGCGCAGCAGCGGTTCGAGCACGCGGTCGATGAACACCTTCTCGCGGTCGAACACGTCGATGTCGCCGTCGGTCACTTCGCCGTGGACGCACAGCGGCATTCCGATCGCCGCCATCCGCTCGAGGCTGCCCCGGATATTGGCGACATCGCTCACCCCGTGCGCCGAATTGGTAGTGGCATTGGCGGGGTAGAGCTTGGCCGCGGTGAACACGCCTTCGCGATGCCCGCGCTCGAGCTCGTCGGGATCGGTGTGATCGGTGAGGTAGCAGGTCATCAGCGGCGTGAAGTCGAGCCCTGCGGGCACCGCGGCCATGATCCGCTCGCGATAGGCCACCGCGAGCGCGACGTCGGTGACCGGCGGCGCGAGGTTGGGCATGACGATCGCCCGCGCGAACTGGCGCGCGGTATGGCCGACCACGCCGTGGAGGATCGCCCCGTCGCGCAAGTGCACGTGCCAGTCGTCGGGCCGGCGAATGGTGAGCGATTCGGTCATCCGCGGGGCGCCAAGGTGACAGACATGGACCACATGTTACACTGTCCTGGAGAGAAAAAATCCGCCCGCGCCGAGAGAGTTTTCAGCCGGGCGCGCAACGGGGGAGGAAAGGCGGGCATGGCGGGTTCATGGCATATGCGCGCCGAGTAGGACAGGGCTTGATTCGCCCGCGCGCGGCGCCACCTTGGCACGATGCCAGCGACCCGCCTGTTCGCCCGCGCCGTCGTGCGCGTATCCCCGCAAGACGCAAGCGAGGATGCCGCCGGGTTCCTGCAGGGCCTGCTCACCAACGACGTGACCGGCGCTCTACCCACCTACGCCGCGCTGCTGACCGCGCAGGGCAAGACGATGTTCGATCTGATCGTCTGGCCCTGGAGCGAAGGTGGGCTTCTGCTCGATTGCGAGGCCGCGCAGGCCGAGGAACTGGTCAAGCGCCTCTCGCTCTACCGGCTACGGCGCAAGATCGACATCGCGCTCGATCCTGGCCTCGGCGTGCACTGGCGCCAGCATCTGGGCGACGGGGCCTCCCCCGATCCGCGGCTCGCCGACCTCGGCCAGCGCTGGCTGGCGCCGGTGGACGATGGCGACGAAGCGGCCGATGAGGACTGGCGCGCGCACCGGCTCGCGCTGGGCGTGCCCGAGGGACGCGACGAACTCGGCGACGTGCTCTGGCTCGAAACCAATGCGGTCGAGCTTCACGGCGTGAGCTTTTCCAAGGGCTGCTACGTCGGGCAGGAAAACACCGCGCGGATGAACTGGCGGCAGAAGGTCAACCGGCGGTTGGTCGTCGTCCCGCTCGATGCGTCGGACGAGAAGCGGCGCAAGGCCGCCTATCCCGCGCTCGGGCTGGCGGTGGACCATGTGCGGGTCGAGGGGATCGATCCCACCAGGGCGCCCGCGTGGCTGGCCGAATCGCTCAGCCCGGCTGGGTAGCCAGCGCGATCGAATTGAGCAGCATGCGCTCGGCCCGGTCGCGCGCCGCGGTCTCGGGCAGCTTGAGCGAACGCGCGAGCGCGGAGCCGATCAGCGCATCGCCCATCGCCATCAGGACCAGCGCAAGCGTATCCTCGTGAACGTGGGTGACGTTGCCGTGGGGCCCGGCCTCCTCGGGCGCGATCTCGTCGACCAGCTGGTGGATGGTTTCCACGATCGGGGTGAGCGCATCCTCGTTGCCGGTCAGGATCATCCAGCTCGCCAGCGCGCCCGCGCCTTCCTTGTCGAAGGCGTCGAACGCGAGGTCCACCACTTCGCGCGGGGAACCCAGCCCCGCCCGGCTGGCGCGTACGGCTTCCTTGATCGTCTCGCACACGGTTTCGGCGAGGTGACGCGCGAGTTCCTTCTGCAGCCCGGCGGCCGAGCCAAAATGGTGCAGCAGGTTGGCATGAGTGCGCCCTATCCGCGCCGACACGGCCTTGAGCGTAACCGACTGCGGGCCCGCCTCGATCAGCAGCGCGCGCGCCGCCTCGAGCGCCGACCTGCGGCTCTCTTCGGGGCTCAGGCGCTTGCGGCTTGCCATGCGATTCCTTGGTCCATAAAATGCTTAACCATGCAGGGGGATCGGATCATGGGCCTAGAACGCGATGGCGCGGCGGACAAGGTGCCGCGCACATCGGGCAGCGCCACGCCCACCGACCATGCGCTGAACATCCGCGATCAGAAGTTCTGCCGCGGCGGGAAGCCCGCACGCTGGTGGCATTCGGGCGATCCGGTGGCGACCGCGTGGTACAACTCGGTCTCCGCCAGCCTGCCGCGCGGGGAAAAGTTCTTCATCCAGGTGATGAAGTACTACGAGGACAAGGTGCCGCCGAAGATGGCGGCCGAACTGCGCGCCTTCACCCGCCAGGAAGCGAACCACGCGCGCGAGCACGTGGCGTTCAACAACCTGGCGCAGAGCCACGGCTACGACATCGAGTCGATCGACAAGGGCATCGAAGAGATGCTCGCGTTGACCAAGGGGCGCCCGGTCGAATTCAACCTGGCGATCACCATCGCGCTCGAACATTTCGCCGCCTCGATCAGCCACTGCCTGCTGACCGATCCGCGCTATCTGAAGGGTGTGGACGAGGAAATCGCCCAGATGTGGCGCTGGCACTCGATCGAGGAGATCGAGCACAAGGGCATCACCTACGACGTCTGGCTCCACGCCACGCGGGAGTGGTCCGCGTGGAAGCGCTATCGCGTGCGCGCGCTGCTGACGCTGCTGATCACGCGCCGATACTACAACAACCGTGTGCGCGACGCTCTGGGCCTCATGTGGCAGGACGGCATTGCCGGTCCGCGGGCGAAGTGGCTGCTGTTCAGGCATCTGTGGCTCTCGCCGGGAATGATGCGGCGCATGTTCCCCGAATGGGTGAAGATCCTGCTGCCCGGTTTCCACCCGTGGAAGCAGGACGACCGCGCGCTGATCCGCAAGTTCGACAGCCCCTATGCCGATGCGGTGATGCCCGCGGAATGATCACCGCTTGGGCTTCGGGAATTGTTAATTGACACTCGTGTAAGTAGCACTTACTTACACCTCTGTCAGTTAATCATTCCGCGAGTCCGTCATGAACGCCCCCGCCCAGATCACCCTCGACCGCGCCAGTGCCACGACCACTCCCGGCGATCTCACGATCACCGTGCGCGACGAGCGCTTCAACCGCGAGAGCACCCCGCGACGTTGGTGGGCCGGTGAGCCGTTTGGCACCGCCTGGCACAATGCGCTGTCGGCCACCTTCCCGCGCGGCGAGGCGTTCTTCATCGAAGCGGTGAAGGCGCATCGAGGGGGTGCCGATCCGCAGCTCGCGGCAGAAATCCGCGCGTTCGTGAAGCAGGAAATCAACCATACGCGCGAACACATCGCCTTCAACAAGCTGGCCGAGAACGCGGGCTACGATATCAAGGCGATCGACGAACGCGTGCGCGAGATGCTCGAAATGACCAAGGGGCGGCCCGAGATCCTCAATCTCGCCGCGACGATGGCGCTCGAGCACTACACCGCGATGATGGCGCACGAATTCCTCGCCAACCCCAAGCACTTCGCCAAGGCCGACCCCGAGGTGCGCGACATGTGGCGCTGGCACTCGGTCGAGGAGATCGAGCACAAGGGCGTCGCCTTCGACACCTGGAACCACGCCACCCGTGGCTGGACGCCGTGGCGGCGCTGGAAGCTGCGCAGTCTGATGATGCTGATCGTCACCGGTCGCTTCTTCAAGCATCGGTGGGAAGATTCGATGAACCTTCTCGCGCAGGACGGGATCACCGGCTGGAAGGCGCGCTGGGGCCTGTTCAGGTACCTCGCGTTCACGCCCGGCGTGGTTCGGCGGATTTTCCCCGCCTGGCTCGCCTACTTCAAGCCCGGCTTCCACCCGTGGGACCACGACGACCGTGCGCTGATCGGGCTCTATGAAGGTGAGTTCGACGCGGCGCTGCTACCGGCGGAGTAATTCCTGAAATTCCTCCCCGGTTCGGGGAGGATTCACGCCGCGCGCATGTCCGGCTCGGCCTCACCTTTCAGTTCGAGCGCGTATTCGGCGGCCAGGGCTTCCTCGCCGCGGCCGCAGCTGTGCCGCGCGCGCACCGCGCCAGTGGGCACGAAGCCGAGCTTGCGCAGCACGCGGCCAGAGGCCGGATTGTCGAGGAAGTGGCCGGCGACGATGCGGCTGTGGCCGAGCATCCGCGCCACATCGAGCACCGCGCGCCCGGCTTCGGTCGCGTAGCCCTGCCCCCAATGTGCCCGGCCGATCCAGTAGCCGAGCTCGACATCGCCGTCGCGTTCGTCGATCCCGATGCAACCGACCAGCGCGGCATCGCTGGCGCGCGAGATCAGGAAGCGCGGGAAGCGCGGGTCGACCGGCAGCGCGACGAAATCGCGCGCATGCTGCGAGGTATAGGGCCACGGTGCACTGGCGAGATTGCGGACCACCCCTTCGTCGGCAATCCCGCCGAAGACCTGGTTCCAGTCTTCGGGCCACGGGGGTCTCAGCAACAGTCTTTCGCTGCGATGGAACACGGCGATCTCTCCTCTTCGCCCCGCCTCGCCCGTTAGGCGCAAAGCGTGACACTGGCATGGCGGCGAAAGAATATTTCGCCGATCGGAGAGGGAGAAACGACAAGAGGGAGACGGGCCCCCTGATTCACAGGATGGCCCCATCTCCCTCTTCGTCTGCCGGTCGTTAGCCCGGCTGGGACCGTCCCGTGAGGACAATCCCGTCATCGGATCGTCCGGTTATTCGGCGGCTTCCGCGAACATGTCGACCGAGACATATTTGCGGCCGAGCTTGCCCTTGTGGAATCGCACGACGCCTTCGCTGAGCGCGAACAGCGTGTGATCCTTGCCCATCCCGACGTTCGAGCCCGGATAGAACTTGGTCCCGCGCTGGCGCACGATGATGTTGCCCGCGATCACGCCCTGGCTGCCGAACTTCTTCACGCCGAGGCGACGGCCGGCCGAATCGCGACCGTTGCGCGAC
>CAMPGP010000125.1 GCA_946885545.1 uncultured Altererythrobacter sp. | reverse complement strand
CCACGCAGTCGATGTCGCCCCAGTCGACCCCGAGGTCGAGGCTGGCGGTGGCGACAAGGGCGCGCAATTCGCCGCGCGCCATTGCGCCCTCCACCTTGCGCCGCGCTTCCTTGCTCAAAGATCCGTGGTGGATCCCGATCGACAGGTTGTCGTCGTTGATGTCCCACAGGAGCTGGAACACGAATTCGGCGAGGAAGCGCGTGTTGGTGAAGACGAGCGTGGTGCGGTTGGCCTTGATCGCCTCGTAGAGCTGCGGGATCGCCCAGCGGCCGGCGTGCCCGCCCCACGGCACGCGCTCCTCTTCGGGTAACAGGATCTCGACCTCCGCCGGAGCGCCCGCCTCGCCCTCGACCAACTCGACCGCGTCGACCTCGCCCCACGGCGCCAGCCATTCGCGGAACGCCTCGGGATCGGCGACGGTGGCCGAGAGCGCCGCGCGCTGCATATCGGGTGCGATCGCCTGCAGGCGCGACAATGCGAGCGCGAGCAGGTCGCCGCGCTTGCCGGTGGCGAAGGCGTGGACCTCGTCGATCACCACCCGCTTCAACCCGGCGAACATCGGGAAGCTGTCGGGGTAACTGAGCAACAGCGAGAGCGATTCGGGCGTGGTCAGCAGCACATTGGGCGGTCTGCTGCGCTGGCGCTTCTTGCGGTCGGACGGCGTGTCGCCGCTGCGCGTCTCGATCCGGATCGGCAGCCCCATCTCCTCGACCGGGGCGACGAGGTTGCGCTGCACGTCGTGCGCCAGCGCCTTCAGCGGCGATACGTAAAGC
Organism: uncultured Altererythrobacter sp.; assembly: GCA_946885545.1. Next base: position 5,823 of record CAMPGP010000125.1, on the reverse strand, counting down.
GTGTGAAGCCCTTCAGGCGGAGCCTCGCCCCGGCTCGGGCAGAACGCCGCCAGCGTCGGCAGGAATCCAGCCAGCGTCTTGCCCGCGCCGGTATCGGCCACCAGAAGCGCGTGCCGACCTGCATCGCTCGCCGCGAGCATCTGCGCCTGGTGCCGCCGGACGCGCCACCCACGCGCGTCGAACCACGCCGCGATTTCGGGCGGGACGGCGGGATCAGCCATGGGCGGAGGACAGAACCGACATCACCCATCCAGATACGCGGCGAGCCGGAAAGGTTCCACTCTGCCGGAGCGACGCGTCCGGCAGCTCATCCCTAATGACCCGCCTGTTCGCCCCGCTCGAGGTCGGAGAGCGCCAATTGCTCGTCGATCTGCGCCATCAGGCGCTCAAGACCCGCCTCGCTAGTGCTCTCGGCGCGCGCGACGAGCACGTCCTGCGTGTTCGAGGCGCGCAGGAGCCACCAGCCATCGTCGGTGGTGACGCGCACCCCGTCGGTGGCGTCGACCCTGGCCGGACTGTCCGTGAGCCGGGCGGCGACCTCGTCGATCGCGGCGAACTTGCGGCTCTCGTCCACCTGGAAGCGCATTTCGGGCGTGTTGATCATGGCGGGCATCGCGGTGCGCAATTCGGTCACTGATCGGCCCAGCCGCGCGCTCGCCGCGATCAGCCGCACCCCGGCATAAAGCGCATCGTCGAAGCCGTAATAGTCGTCGGCGAAGAACACGTGGCCGCTCATCTCGCCGGCCAGCGGCGCGCCCGTTTGCTTCATTTTGGATTTGATCAGCGAGTGGCCGGTCTTCCACATCACCGGCTGCCCGCCATGCGCCGCGACATGATCGAACAGCGCGCGGCTCGCCTTGACGTCGGCGATCACGGTGGCGCCAGGCTGCCGTGCGAGCAGATCCTCCGCGTAGATCATCAACAACTGGTCGCCCCAGATCACGCGGCCCTCGCCGTCGATCGCGCCGATCCGGTCGCCATCGCCGTCGAATGCCACGCCGAAATCGAGGTTCTTTTCCGCGACCAGCGCCTTCAGGTCGGCCAGATTCGCCTCGACCGTGGGATCGGGATGATGATTGGGAAAGTCGCCGTCGACATCGGTGTAGAGCAGATGATGTTCGCCCGGCAGACGCGCGGCGAGCGCTTCGAGCGCAGGGCCGGCGGCGCCGTTGCCCGCGTCCCAGCCGACGCGCAGACCCTCGAGCGCGGCATGGTCGACGCCGTCGAGCCCGGCGAGCAGCCGATCGATATAGGCGTCCATCACCTCGCGCCGTTTGACCTCGCCGGTGCCGTCGCGCCAGGCGCCTTCGGCGGCCATTCGCCCGAGCCGCTGGATATCGGCGCCGAAGAACGGCCGGCCCTGGAATACCATCTTGAAGCCGTTGTAATTGGCGGGATTATGGCTGCCAGTTATCTGGATGCCGCCGTGCACCTCTTCGGCTGACGCCTCCGCATAATAGAGCATCGGGGTAGCCGCCATGCCGATGCGGACGACATCGCATCCGCTCGCCGTAAGGCCCTCGACCAACGCGTGTTCGAGGATTGGCGAACTCACGCGCCCGTCATGGCCGACCGCGACCTTGCTGCCGCCCGCTTCGCGCAGGAGCGTGGCGAAGCAGCGCCCGATCGCGCGCGCATCGTCCGGCCCGAGCGTTTCGCCGATGATCCCGCGAATGTCGTATTCACGGAGCACCGTCGGATGGAACTGGTGTGACATCGAAATCCCTTCAGTCGTCGTCGCGTGCCTCGCGGGGCAATTCGTCGAGCAGGAGGTCGCGCGCGGCATTCGCCTCGTGCACCTGATCGCCGGTCCCGCCCCGATCGGGGTGGACCACGGCCACCAAACGCTTGTGCGCCGCGATTATTTCCCCGCGATCGGCATTCGGGCGCACGCCGAGCAGCTTGCGCGCGCGAAGCAGCGCCTGGCTGCGGGTCGATGCCGTGCGCAGGAATTCCCACGGCCATTTGCCGAAGACCATCCGACAGCCGATGGCGACCACCGCGAGGAGGACGATCAGCCGCAGCATGGCGTCAGGCCGCCGCCAGCTCGGTCGGCTTGCTCGCGGGCTGGGGCAGGTTGAGCCCGGCGACGAGCGTACGCAGTTCCTGCCGCGCGACGAGATGGCTGGTGCCGAGTTCGCCTAGATGGCCCTTGTCGAGCAACGTAAGGCCCGAGGGGAACAGTTCGCGGTAGATCACGCGTTCGGAGAGGCCGCGCGCAACGCGAAAGCCCGCGCGCTTCGACAGCTCGGTCAGCGCGCGCTCGATGCGCTGCATGTTGCGCGCCTCGACATGGCCGGTGCGATTGCGGACCACGACCCAGTCGATCTCCTGCCGTCGCTCCAGCGCGCGCGCCTTGCGCGTTTCCCAGATCAGCTCGGCGTAGAAGCTCAGGCGGCGGACCTTGAACGTCTCCGCATCGACCTGGCCGATGAGGTCGAAATCGACGAAGCTGTCGTTGAGCGGGGTGACCAGCGTATCCGCGCCGGTGGCGGCGTGGCGCGCGAGCGGATCGTCGCGGCCCGGCGTGTCGACGACCACGAAGTCCATCCCTTCGCCCAACCGCTCGATTTCCGCCTCGAGCTCCGCGGTCCCGTGCCCGCGGAACACCTCGCAATAGGCACTCGGCAATTCGATCTCGCGGCGCTCCTGCGTCTCGGCGCGGTTCTCGAAATAGCGATGCATCGTGCGCTGGCGTGAATCGAGGTCGAGCGCGGCGACCTTGGCGCCCCCGTAGGCCAGCGCCACCGCGACGTGGACCGCCGTGGTGGACTTGCCGGTGCCGCCCTTCTCGTTGGCGAACACGATGCGGTGCGGTCGAGCGTCGGGCACGGGGGCGATTGTCCTGTTATTGTATTTGCCGGGCGCCAGCGGCTAGGTGGCCCCGCGCCCGCTTTATCGGAGGCCCCCGACCCGTGCAAACCGCGACCGAGCTTGATGTGTTGAGAACGGCGGTCGCCGCCTTCCGCGACGCGGGCGAGACGCTGGCGCTGGTGCCGACCATGGGCGCGCTTCACGAAGGCCACCTGACGCTCGTGCGACAGGCGAAGGCACGGGCGGATCGGGTCGCGGTATCGATCTTCGTCAATCCCACCCAGTTCGGCCCGAACGAGGACCTCGACGCCTATCCGCGGCAGATGACCGAGGATTCGGCGATGCTGGAGGGCGAAGGCGTCGACCTGCTGTGGGCGCCCGGCGTGGCGCAAATGTACCCCGAGGGCTTCGCAAGTTCGATTTCGGTGGCGGGCGTGAGCGAGGGGTTCTGCGGCGCGAGTCGACCAGGGCATTTCGACGGCGTGGCGACGGTCGTGTGCAAGCTGTTCAATCAGGTTCGCCCCGACCTGGCGCTGTTCGGCGAGAAGGACTGGCAGCAGCTCGCGGTAATCCGCCGCATGGCGCGAGATTTCGATCTGACCGCGCCGCATGCCGACGCCATCGTCGGCATTCCCACGGTGCGCGAGGCGGACGGGCTCGCGATGTCGAGCCGCAACCGGTATCTTTCGCCCGGACAGCGCGCCGCCGCCGCTACCCTCCCCCGCGCGATGGCCGACGCGGTCGCGAGGATCGAGGCGGGAGATCGGGTAAGCTCTGCCCTGGCGGGGTTCGAGAAGGCCCTGCTTGCTGCGGGTTTCGAGCGGCTCGACTACGTGGGGCTGGCCGATGCGGCGAGCATGGCGCCGCTCAATGCTCTCGGCACGATGCCGGCCCGCCTGCTCGTCGCCGCGCGGATCGGCGGCACGCGGCTGATCGACAACATGCCGGTCGGCAAGGCGAATGGAAGCCTGCTCGCCTGAGCAGGCTGACGCATGCCCGCCCGATCTGCGCCCCGAAAAAGCGCAAAATCGATGGGGCCTTCCTCCCGCCGCCGCGCGGGAGACGAATCAGCTCGCGGCGATCAGGGCCTCGTCCAGTCGTTCTGCAAGCGCGATATCGCTGCCGTTCGGCTCCTGGAAAACGCGCAGACCGAACTCGGGCAAGATCGCCAGCAGGTGGTCGAAGATGTCGGACTGGATGCTTTCGTATTCGCCCCAGGCGGTCGTGTCGGCGAAGCAATAGATCTCGAGTGGGAGACCGAGCGAGGAAGGGGCGAGCTGGCGGACCAGCAGCGTCATCTCCGGCGTGATGCGCCCGTGATCGCGCAGGTAGTTGACCACGTAGGCGCGAAACGTGCCGAGGTTGGTCGGACGGCGATTGTTGATCGCGTCGTCTTCGCCCAGCGCCGCATTCCAGCTGCCGATTTCACGGTCCTTCTCGGCGAGATATGCGCGCAGCAGGCGGAAGCGCCCGAGGCCTTCGCGCTCCTCATCCGAAAGGAACCGGATCGAAGTCTGGTCGATCAGCAGCGAGCGCTTGATCCGCCGCGCTCCGGCCTCCGACATCCCCCGCCAGTTCTTGTAGCTTTCGGCGATCAGCCGGTGCGTCGGGATCGAGGTGATCGTCTTGTCGAAGTTCTGAACCTTCACCGTGTGCAGCGCGATGTCGATCACGTCGCCATCTGCATTGAGCTGGGGCATCTCGATCCAGTCGCCAACGCGCAGCATGTCGTTCGAGGTCAGCTGGACCGAAGCAACGAGCGAAAGAATGGTATCCTTGAACACCAGCATGAGCACCGCGGCCATCGCGCCCAGGCCCGACAGGAGCAGCAGGGGCGAACGCTCGAACAGGACCGCCACGATCAGGATCGTAGCCCCGCAGTAGATCACGATCTTGAGCACCTGGAGGTAGCCCTTGATCGGCCGGTTGATCGCATCGGCACGCGCGGCATAGAGCTCGTTCAGCAGGTCGAGCGTGCGACCGATAGAACGCGCAAGTGTCAGGATTACGAAAGCGCCGGCAACGTTGCGGATCACCGCCACCGCGGCGTCGGGCAGGTGCGGGACGGCGGCGACGCCACCCGCGATGATCAGCGCCGGCACGATATTGGCGAGCCGCCCGGCGATAACGCCGACGTTCACGCTCTCGAACGGCATCAACCGTACGATCAGGCGGACGATGAGCAGCTTCACCACGAGGTTGGCGATCGTTGCTACCGCCAACAGCAAGCCGGCAGCCACTGCGGTTTCTACCCACGGGGGATTTTTCGCGAACAGCGCGAGGTCGGCGAAGGGATGTTGGGGCGTCACTGTTCGCTCCGGACTGGCTGCGTCGTCGCAGTGCGCAGGAAATGGCAAATTGGGCGCACCGGCAGGCGCTGCGGCGCGAACGCTGCGGCCGGGGCCGCAGGTGGAGCGGGTAGCGGGAATCGAACCCGCATAACCAGCTTGGAAGGCTGGGGCTTTACCACTAAGCTATACCCGCCCGCTCGGCAGCCCCGTTGCCATCAAATGCGCGGATTCGTCAACATCGCGTTTGCGCTTCGTCCATGCGGCAGGCTCATCTTGCCGCCCTGCAAGCAAATCCGTCCTTGCCTTGGCGCGCCGATGGGCTAGCGCGAGGCCGACCTTCCCCAAGCGGCAGATATTCCCCGAGAACCCCTGAATGCGCAGTCTTACCCATCTCGAACGGCTAGAGGCCGAGAGCATCCACATCATGCGCGAGGTCGTGGCCGAGGCCGAGCGGCCGGTCATGCTCTATTCGGTGGGCAAGGACAGCGCGGTGATGCTGCACCTGGCGCGCAAGGCGTTCCATCCCTCGCCCCCGCCGTTCCCGCTGCTCCACGTGGACACCACCTGGAAGTTCCGCGACATGTACGCGCTGCGCGACCAGATGGCGCGGAAGGCGGGGATGGAGCTGCTCGTGTGGCACAATCCCGAGGCGCAGGAGCGCGGGATCAATCCGTTCGACCACGGCGCGCTGCACACCGACATGTGGAAGACGCAAGGG
>CAMPGP010000124.1 GCA_946885545.1 uncultured Altererythrobacter sp. | reverse complement strand
GACCACGCTGCTGGCGCAGGTCGACAGCTCGGTCGGCGGCAAGACCGCGATCAACACCGCGGCGGGCAAGAACCTCGTCGGCGCGTTCCATCAGCCCGCGCTGGTGCTGGTCGATCTCGACGCGCTCGCCACCCTGCCCGAGCGCGAGATGCGCGCCGGCTATGCCGAGGTGCTCAAGTACGGCGTGCTCGGCGATGCGGAATTCTTCGACTGGCTTGCGGAAAGCGGCCCGGCCGTGCTCGCGCGCGAGGACGCAGCGCTCGAACGTGCCGTCGCCACCAGCGTCGCGGCCAAGGCCCGGATCGTGGCGGAGGACGAGCGCGAGACGGCCGACCGGCGCGCGCTGCTCAACCTCGGCCACACCTTCGGCCATGCGCTGGAGGCGGAGACCGGCTTTTCCGACCGCCTGCTCCATGGCGAGGGCGTCGCGCTCGGGATGGTGCTCGCCGCGCGCTACTCCGCCCGCATCGGGCTGATCGGCGACGACGACGCGGCGCGCGTGACCCGCGCGGTCGATGCCGCAGGCCTGCCGAGCGAGATCGCCGCGCTCGGCCTCGATGTCGACGGGCGCCGGCTCGCCGATCACATGCTGCACGACAAGAAGATGGACGCCGGCACGCTGCCCTTCGTGCTCCTAAGCGGAATCGGCCAAGCATTCGTGGCGCGCGACGTCGAACTTGCCGACGTCGCGGCATTCCTCGACGAACAACTTCGCGCGCACTGATTTTCGCGCGACAGGTTTGCCTCGGCCCGCTAACCCACTCGCAAAATACACGATTGGGGGATGCCAGCAATGACCACAGCCGAAGCGACGCCAGAGCTGGCGTTCGATCCGAACGACCGCGCGTTCCTCGGCCATCCCAAGGGCCTCGGCTACCTCGCCTTCACCGAGGCGTGGGAGCGGTTCAGCTTCTACGGCATGCAGACGCTGCTGGTGCTATACATGGTCAACAACCTGCTGCTGCCCGGCAATGTCGGCGACGTGGCGGGGATCGAACAGTTGCGCGCGCTCTACGGCGGGCTCGACGGACAGGCCTTCGCCTCCGCGATCTTCGGGACCTACGCCGCCAGCGTCTATCTCACCCCGATCATCGGCGGATGGATCGCCGACCGCTTCCTGGGCAAGCGCCGCACCGTGCTGATCGGCGCGATCGTGATGGCCGCGGGCCATTTCCTCATGGCGTTCGACGTGACCTTCCTGTTCGCGCTGCTATGCCTCATCGTCGGCTCCGGGCTGTTCAAGGGCAACATCGCGAGCCAGGTGGGCAGCCTCTACAAGCCCGACGACCTGCGCCGGGCGGACGCGTTCCAGATTTTCTACCTCGGCATCAACGCGGGCGTCATCGCCAGCCCGTTGATCGTGAGCACGCTGGGCGAGAAGGTCGGCTGGCACTGGGGCTTCGGCGCGGCGGGCGTGGGCATGCTGATCGGCCTCGCGATCTATATCTCGGGCCAGAAATACCTGCCGAAGGAACATTTCGATGTGCCCGCTCGCAAGGCGAAGGCGGCGGCGGAACAGAAGGCGCCGATGAGCCGCACCGACTGGCTCGCAACCGTCGCGCTGCTGATGCTGATCCCGGTGATGGCGCTGGCGATCGTGCCCAACAACCAGATCTTCAACGCCTATCTCGTGTGGGGCGACCGCTCGTTCGACCTCGTGTTCTTCGGCACCACCCTACCGACCGGCTGGTTGATCACGCTCGACGCGATCGTGTCGGTCAGCTTTCTCGCCATCGTCGCGCTGTTCTATCGCTGGTACGGCAAGCGCTGGCGCGAACCGGACGAGCTGACCAAGATCATCATCGGCTCTGCCTTTTCGATCGGCGGCATGGCCTGCCTCTACATGGCCGCCGCAACCACGGGTCCCGGCGAGAAGATCGGGCTATTCTGGCCGGTCATGTTTCACATCGTGAACTCGATCGGTTTCGCGCACATGCTGCCGGTCAGCCTGGCGCTGTTCGCGCGCCTCGCACCCAAGCAGATCAACGCCACTGTGATCGGGCTCTACTACCTAGCCTTCTTCGCCGGCAATTCGATCGTCGGCTGGGTCGGCGGCTGGTTCGAGACGATGGCGGTGACGAGCTTCTGGCTGATGCACATGGGCTTCGCCGCAGCGGCGGGACTGGCGTTCGTCGCCTTCAAGTTGCTGCTCGCAAAGCGCCTGATGCACTCCGCCGAGCCGGAGGACGTGGCGCTGTCATGATCAACACCGCGCCATTCTCGAAACCATGAGTGACGCCCCGCTCGCCAGGATGCGCAGTGCAATTTCACGGGGTCGCACGCACGAGGCCGCAGTAGCTGCGGAGGAAGTTCTGCTTGATGATCCTTCGGCGCCTGAGGCCAGGATGCTTTTGGGCCAACTTGCCGAACGGCGCGGTGCGATTGGCAAAGCGGCACGCCATTTCGCACATCTCGCAACCCATCCCAGCTATGCGGTCTCGAGCGGCAGCGCACTCGTTCGAGCGGGACTTTACGAGCAATCGATTGCTCATTTCATTCAAGGCATGGATGCAGGTGACGACCCACTGGGAGCGGCGCTTCGATTGGCCTGGGTGTTCGAGCGTCTCGATCGGTTCGACGATATGGAAGAGACCCTGGGCAGTGCCCGTGCCCTCGCACAGAGACAAGGCCGCGACGTCACTGTACGCGAGGCTATCCTCCGGGCACGCACGAAGAATTGGCGTTCATCGCTCGCCATACTGGATAAGGCGACCGACTTGGCTGGAGAGGACCGCTTGGCTCGCGGCCGCCTGCGGGACCGCGCAAGAAGATATGACGAAGCGTGGGCCGACTTTATCGGCGGGAAGGAAGAGATCGCTCAACAGAGTCGCACGTATTATCCGGACGAATCGCTCGCCGCGCATTTCACGCAGCTTCAAGCCTGCTTCTCGCGTAGCTGGCCGGCACGCATTGCCGAGATAGCCTCGCCGACCGACAACACGGAGCATCCGATTTTCATTGCCGGCGCGCCTCGATCGGGCACGACTCTGATCGAGCGGCACGTAGGATCGGATCCCACCGTGGCGACGCTCGGTGAGTTGCCATGCACTTTCGCCATGGCAAGCGAGGCCGCCCGTATCGAAGGTGGTTACCCTTCAGGTCTTACATCGCTCGGAGCGTCCGCCTTGGCGGCCGCGGCTGGCAAGCTGCGCAGCGCATATCTCAATTGCGCCAAAAGCCGCGCAGCGCCTCTTGCGAAGAGGCGCTTCACCGACAAGATGCCCTTCAACGAGCAGTATCTCCCGCTTATTGCGCTTGCGCTGCCCGAATCGCCGATGATTGTGGTGTCTCGTCACCCGCTCGACGTCATCGTCTCGATGATGTCGCATCATATGACCCATGGGCACAATTGTGCCCTCTCACCACTCTCGGCAGCCCGGCACATCGCCGCGCTGGATCGTCTTGGCGACCATTGGCAAACCATTGGACTGCACTATCACCGCGTACGCTACGAAGACTTCGTGACGAAGCGCTCGACTGCCCTCAACGAACTGGAAAAATTCGCCGGGCTCGATCTTTCGCATACTGCGGAACTGGCACCTGGCTCGACTGCATCGACGCCAAGCTACGGGCAAGTTCGCGAACGGGTGCACGATCGAGCAATTGGCCGCTGGCGCAACTATGCTCCCTATCTCGAGAGCGCTGCTGGCATCGTAGCGGGTGCGGCAGCACGTCACCACTACGAGCCCTGGCAGAAGGCTTGATCTTCGATTGAGCTGGGCGCGTCTAAGCCATGGCATCAATCAATACGGGCTCGAGGTCGACCCGCTCGAAGTCGGCGAACAGAGCATCGAACAGCAGGCTGCGGTGGCATTCGGCGGCGCGGCGTTCGTAGCATAGCAGGGCGATGCGCTCGCGCTCGGCCAAGGAGCGAAGTTCGGCCATTTGCGCGAGTGCTTCGGGCAGTTCGAGCTGGCCGGAATAGATCCGCTCCAGTTCCGCATGATCGCCGCGCCGCGCCGCCGCGCGCCCGTCTGCCGGGGTGCCGAGATGGCGGAAGTGCGAATAGGCGATCCCCGCTTCTTCGACAGCGGCCTTCAGGCTGTTCTTCGAAAAGCCGGGTCGTCGCGAGAGCGGCAGGTAGCGGATGTCGGCCAGCAGTTCGACGCGCGCCGTGCGCAGGGACTGGACCAGCGAGGCCTGGGTCGCCTGCTCGTAACCGATGGTAAAGATCGTGGACATGCGCACCGCATAGCAGATGCGCCACGTCTGGCGCATCTGCAACGGTCCGGGACGCCGGTCACCCGGCGCGCTTGGGCAGTTCGGCAACGTTGTCCGCGGGCTTTACCTGGTGCAGCTTTACCGCATCCCATCCTTCGCACATCGCATCGTGTTCGGCGAAAATCCGGTCGAGGTCGTTGCGCAGTTCGAGCAGCTTGTAGGCGATGCCGGGGGCGAGGCTTTCGCCCTCCCCGATTCGGCCCAGCAGCGCCGCGAGGTCGCTCGCCGTCGCATCCGCGGGCGTCTTGAAGAACTGCCCCCGGCTGTTGAAGAAACCTATGCCCTTGTGCGCCATTTCCTGTCTCCGTCACGATCGCATCGGACCCAACGGCAGCGCGTCCCCCTGCTTTGCCCCCGCACAGGTTTCGCCGCTCGGTGACTAAAAATATCGCGGTTAGCCTGGTGTACGCAAGATTATTAACCACGATCGCCCCGTATCGGAACGATTTGGTGCTGTATCGTGGCGCGTCCGCCACAGTATCTTGCATCAGAAGAGGCGCGATCCGTTCGGTACCGGCTTGTCCGGGCAGAACAACACGACCTCGCCCGCGTCGTCGGCAAAGCCAAGTGTCAGCACTTCGGACATCGCCGGACCGATCTGGCGCGGCGGGAAGTTGACCACCGCCGCGACCTGCCGCCCGGGCAGCTCGTCCAGCGCATAGTTCGCGGCGATCTGCGCGCAACTCTTCTTCTCGCCGATCGCCGGGCCGAAATCGATCCGCAGCCGATAGCTCGGCTTGCGCGCCTCGGCAAAGGCCTCGGCGGCGACGATGGTGCCGACGCGGATATCGGCCTTGAGAAACGTGTCGAAGTCGATCGTCTCTGCCGCGGGTGCCTCGGGACTGTGCGAGAGATGCACTATTCGAGCTCGAGGATCACTTCGTCGACCGCGAGGCTGTCGCCCTCGCCCGCGTTGATCTTGCCGACGGTGGCAGCCTTTTCGGCGCGGAGGATGTTTTCCATCTTCATCGCCTCGACCGTCGCGAGCGGCTGACCGGGCTGGACCTCGTCGCCCTCCGCGACATGCAGCTTCACCAGCAGGCCCGGCATCGGGCAGATGAGCATCTTCGACAGGTCGGGCGGGATCTTCTCGATCATGTGCCCGGCAAGGTGCGCGATGCGCGTCTGAAGGATGCGCAACTCGTGCGTCGCGCCGCGGGTGGTGATCGCGTAGCCGGTGCGCGTGGGCCTGAGCTGGAGCGTCAGTGTGTCGTCACCCAGCGCGACCTCCACCAGCGCGTCGCCCGGCGTGTATTCCATGTCGAGATCGACCGGATCGCCATCGACGGTGATCGCGTCTTCCTCCAGCACGACCTCGTAATCGGTATCCCCGATGCGCACGGTCCAGTCGCCCGGCGCGTAGGAATTGCCGTCGAGCTGCTGATCGATGCGGCGCGCGCGGTCGGCGTCGACCGTGGCGATCACGCCGCCGATCGCGGCGAGCCCGCGTAGCAATTCGTCCGATGCGGCCGCACCCTGGAAGCCATCAGGATATTCCTCGGCGATGAAGCCGGTGGTGAGCTCGCCGGAACGGAAGCGCGGGTGCTGCATGATCGCGCTTAGGAAATCGACATTGTGGCCGAGGCCTTCGAGCCGGAAAGCGTCGAGCGCGCGGACCTGCAGGTCGGCGGCCTCGTCACGCGTTTCACCCCATGTCACCAGTTTGGCGATCATCGGGTCGTAAAACATCGAGACTTCGCCGCCTTCGAACACGCCGTCGTCGACGCGCACGCCATCGACGCCGCGGCGACCGTTGGCGGATCCATCGTCGGTCCAGCCTTCGACCGGTGGCAGGTAGCGCACGAGCCGCCCGATGCTCGGCAGGAACCCGCGATAAGGATCCTCGGCATAGACGCGGTTCTCGATCGCCCAGCCATCGATGCCGATATCGTCCTGCTGGAAGGGCAGCGCTTCGCCCGCCGCGACGCGGATCATCTGCTCGACCAGGTCCACTCCGGTGATCGCCTCGGTCACCGGGTGTTCGACCTGCAGGCGGGTGTTCATCTCGAGGAAGTAGAAGCTCTCGCCCGTCGGGTCCGCGCCGCTGACGATCAGTTCTACCGTGCCCGCCGAATGGTACCCCACCGCACGGGCCAGCGCGACGCTCTGTTCGCCCATCGCCTTGCGCATCGCGGGGGTGACGAAGGGCGACGGGGCTTCCTCGACCACCTTCTGGTGGCGGCGCTGGATCGAGCATTCGCGCTCGTTCAGGTAGAGGATGTTGCCGTGCTGGTCGCCGAGGATCTGGATCTCGATGTGGCGCGGGTCCTCGATGAATTTCTCGATGAACACGCGGTCGTCGCCGAACGAGTTCTTGCCCTCGCGCTGCGTCGCTTCGAAGCCTTCGCGCACGTCGGTGTCGTTCCACGCCAGGCGCATGCCCTTGCCGCCGCCGCCCGCGCTGGCCTTCATCATCACCGGATAGCCGA
>CAMPGP010000123.1 GCA_946885545.1 uncultured Altererythrobacter sp. | reverse complement strand
GTTCGGATGATGAGCCTCGACAATGCCTTCACCGACGAGGAGGTGGCCGAGTTCGTCGCGCGGGTGCGGCGCTATCTCAACCTGGGCGAGGACGATGCGCTGGCCTTCACCGCCGAGGACAAGATCGACGGGCTGTCGTGCTCGCTGCGCTACGAGAATGGCAAGCTTGTGCGCGCGGCCACGCGCGGCGACGGGCAAGTGGGGGAGGATGTCACCGCGAACGTCGCGCATATCGCCGACATTCCGCATGAGCTGAAGGGCGAGGCGCCCGAGGTCTTCGAGGTGCGCGGCGAGGTCTACATGGAGCGCGCGGCGTTCGTGGCCCTCAACGCGCGGCTGATGGAGGAAGGGCGCGCGGCGGCGGAGGCAAAGGGGGAGGAGTTCGACCCCGCGAAGGTCCGCCAGTTCGCCAATCCGCGCAACGCGGCGGCGGGGTCGCTGCGGCAGAAGGATGCGAGTGTTACCGCGAGCCGCCCGCTGCGCTTCTGGGCGCATGGCTGGGGGGCGGCGTCGGAGGTGCCGGGCGCGACGCAGATGGAGGTCATGCGGCGGATCGGAGAGTGGGGCCTGCCCATCAGCCCCGACTTGCGACGCTGCGAGACGCTCGACGATATGCTCGCCGCCTACCGCGCGATCGGAGAAGGGCGCGAGGCGCTCGGCTACGAGATCGACGGTGTCGTCTACAAGGTCGACCGGCTCGACTGGCAGGAACGGCTTGGCTTCGTCGCCAAGGCGCCGCGCTGGGCGATCGCGCGCAAGTTCCCCGCCGAACAGGCCGAGACCACGCTCGAGGCGATCGACATCCAGGTCGGGCGCACGGGCAAGTTGACCCCGGTGGGGCGGCTCGCCCCGGTGCTCGTCGGCGGGGTGACGGTGACCAACGTGACGCTGCACAACCGCGACGAGATCGCGCGGCTGGGCGTGCGGCCGGGTGACCGGATCAAGGTCCAGCGCGCTGGCGACGTGATCCCGCAAGTGGTCGAAAACCTGACGCGTGATGAAAAGCGCGCGCCGTTCGTGTTCCCCGATCACTGCCCGGTCTGCGGCAGTGAGGCGGTGGCCGAGGAAGGCGAGGTCGATGTGCGCTGCACGGGCGGGCTGGTGTGCAAGGCGCAGCAGTTCGAGCGGCTCAAGCACTTCGTCAGCCGCGGCGCGCTCGACATCGAGGGGCTGGGCGAGAAGTCGATCGCGGAGTTCATGGAGCTCGGCTGGCTCGACCGCGGGCCGGGCGATATCTTCCGCCTGCGCGACCATCGCGATGCGCTCGTCGGGCGCGAGGGGTGGCAGGACAAGTCTGTGGATAACCTGTTGGCTTCGGTGGAAAACAAACGCGCGCCCGACGCCGCGCGGCTGCTGTTCGGGCTCGGCATTCGTCATGTCGGCGCGGTCACCGCACGCGACCTGATGAAGGGACTGGGCGACATTCGCCGTCTGCCCGAAAAGGCCGCCGAATTCGCCGCCTATCGCGCCGAACACCCGCGAGAGCAGGAGGAGAAGGAAAGCCCGTTCAACGCGCGCATGGTCGAGGCGGTGAAGGCGATCTTCGAGGTGCGGGCAGACGGGATCGGCACCGCCGTGGGCCACGCGCTGGCCGACTTCTTCCACGAGGACCACAACCGCGCGGTGTGGGACGACCTCATGGGCGAGGTCGATCCGCCCCGCTACGAGGTCGAAACGAAGGACAGCCCGGTTTCGGGCAAGACGGTGGTGTTCACCGGCAAGCTGGAAACGATGAGCCGCGACGAGGCCAAGGCGCAGGCCGAACGGCTCGGCGCGAAAGCGGCAGGCTCGGTAAGCGCGAAGACCGATCTGGTGGTCGCCGGTCCGGGGGCGGGCAGCAAGCTCAAGAAGGCCGCCGAGCTCGGGATCGCGGTGATAGACGAGGCGGCCTGGGCGGAGATCGTCAAGGCCGCAGGCTAGGGGGTCCTCACGGCAGTCGGGCGAGTAGCCTAACCAGCTCGATCTGGCTGCCAACCCCGCATTTGTGCATCGCCGCGCGCAAGTGGGTACGCGCAGTCTCGTAAGAAATTCCGAGCCCCGCTGCGATCGCGGGCAAGTCGTCGTGCGAAGAGGCGAGCATGGCGGCGATCTGCGCCTGGCGCCGGGTCAGGTCGAACATCGCGCGAAGCAGTTCGGGATCGACCGCGGGCGTGGCGGCGCCATCGCGCACGGCGATCGTGCAGTAATGCGCGCCGCTCCGCATCCAGAGTTCCGTGCGGGGCAGGGTTTCGAGCATCAGATAGAGCGGTGCAGCGTCTGCCCGGCGGTGGATCATGCAGCCCGTCTGCGCGCGGGGGAGACCGGTCGGATCGCACGTCTGCGCGACGAGGCGCTTGAGCCGCTTGTCCTGTTCATAGTCGCTCGCGAAAAGCGTGCCGTGCCGCGCCCCGAGACCATCGCCGCACGAGAGCAGCCGTTCGGCGGTTTCGTTCGCCGAAACCACCCGGCAATTCGCCGCGACCACCAGTACCGCATGGGGATTGAGGCCGATGTCGGGCGGGCGATAGGCAAGCCGCGCGGCGCGTTCGAGATGGTCGAAGGCGATCGCGTGGATCGTTTCCTGCTCGGCCGTGAGTCGGGGCGCGTCGGCGGGGGTATGCAGCGCCATGACCAGGTTGAGCCCGTCGCGCTGCGGCCCGAAGCGGCTGTGATAGTCGCCGCTGCCGAAATCGTAGCGGATGAAATCGCACCAGTCGTCGGGCCGCTCGCTCAGCTCGGCACATGTGTCGGAGAAACGGAAATTGCCGCCCTCGGGCCGCGCGATCGAATAGGGCAGGCCGGGATCGATCCCGATCATCTCTTTGCGGTGGAGCAGCATGGCATCGTCGAGTCGCGAGGTTTCGGGGCTGACGAGGCTGCTCGCCGCGAGGGTTTTCGCTTCGCTGTCGATCACGCCGAGAAAGGCGTAGCGCCCACCGGTCATGGCGAGGAAGCGGTGCAACGCGGCATCCCACTTGTCGGGTTCGACCACGCCTTCGTAGATTTCGCCGATGAGCTTCGACAGCTCGGTTTCCGGATACATTCGCAACCCCCCGGCACACGAATATTCGAAACATCGCAGGGTGCAAGCGCGAACTCCCCCGATCGGGGGAAGAATAATTTCAACGCTTTGCTAGTCAGGCGCCGCGACCCGATGGGCTTGCAACAGCCCATTATCCCTTGGGGGGCGGCTTCGGCCGCCCCTCTTTTTTGGCAGCGGTCGCTCGCCTATTCGTGGGTCGGCACCCACTTCATCACTCCGCCCGCGAAGGGCGTCCACCAACCCGTCCGGATGCCCGCGGCGGCAAGCGTGTCGCTCGTCCACTGATTGCAGGTATTGCCGATGTGGTAGGTGCCGGGCGCGTCGTAGAACACATCCCAGTCCGCGTAGCCCCGGTGAAGGACGCGGCGATCGCGCGGCACGACCTGCGCTTCGATGCGTTGCACGAGCCGGGCATATTCCATCGGACGAAGCCTGATCGTGCGTGCGGCCTCGCTCGGCGCGGGGCGAACGTAATGCGCGACATGCAGCAGGCCGTCGCCTCCAGTTGCGGCATCGATGGCGGTCGGCAGCGACAGATCCGCCCAGGTCGGCGTGTTCAGGAATACCTCGCGCTCGCCCCAACTGACGGAGACGTGGGTATAGGGGCGGTAGGCGGCCGTGGGCGGCAGATCGGCGGCGGGGAAATCGGCGCGCCAGTCCTTCACTGGTGTAACCAGCGGCATGACGATGGCGGTGTGCACGCCGTTGGTCTCGACCATGATCGGAATGCCGCGCGCAGGCTGGGTCCAGCCCGCATTGCGCGGGATCGCCGAGCCGGTCCATGCGAAGGCCATGAACAGGCCGATGGCGAGCGCGAACCAGGCGCACGCCTTGCCCGCGATCGGCCGGGCCCGAGCTAGGATCTGGCGCGCCGTCGCAGCCACAGGATCGACCAGTCGCCATTCACCAGCCGGGCGGCCAACCGGAACCCGGCCCGGCGATAGGCGGCGCGCACCCGGGGTTCCTGCGTTTCGAGCAGGCGCGCCAGCAGCAGGTGGCCGCCGGGTACCGTCGCAGCGGCGAAATCGGGCGCGAGCTCGACCAGCGGCCCGGCGAGA
Organism: uncultured Altererythrobacter sp.; assembly: GCA_946885545.1. The sequence continues at coordinate 2,584 of CAMPGP010000123.1, read as the reverse complement.
ATGTTTGCGATCAGCAGGTCGTAGGGCGCGCGCCCTTGAAGCAGATCGTCGTGCATGCCGTCGGCGATCGTCATCGTGAGTTCGCCCGCGCCGCCGCCAAGCGCGATGCCGTTCGCGGCGGCGTTATCGGCCACGACGCCCGCGCAGGCAGGGTCGATGTCGCTCGCCGTGGCGAACGCGCGCGGCCACAGCGCGAGCGCGGCAAAGGCAAGCAGACCGGTGCCGGTGCCGATATCGGCGCAATTGCGCGCCACCACGCCGCGCCGCTTCATCGCGTCGAGCATCGCGAGGCAACCGGCGGTGGTCGCGTGCTGGCCGGTTCCGAAGGCCTGGCTGGCGGGAATTGCGAAGTCGATCGTGCCTGGTTCGCCGCTCGGCGCGTGTTCGGGCGTGTGTACGTGGAAACGCCCGGCGTGGATCGGCTCCATGCCCTGCTGGCTCTCGGTCACCCAATCGGTGTCGGGCAGCTTCTCGACGACGATTTCGGGCGCGCCCTCGGCGAAGAGCGCCGCGACCATCGCGCGGTCCGCCCGCGTGGGCTTGCGCGGAAAGTAGGCATCGAGCCGCCAGTCGTTCGGCCGATCGTCGGCGAGTTCGAACCCGGCGAGCACGATCTCGTCGTCCCAGCCCAGCGCATCCTCCTGCGCCACCAGCGCCGCCTGGATCGTCGGCTTGTCGGCGAAGAGGGTGATCTTCCAGCTATCGGACATAGCTCGCCCCGTTGGCGTCGATCGTCGCGCCGGTCATGCTTTCGGGGGCGTCGAGCGCGCAGAAGACGGCGATCTGAGCGATTTCCTCCGGCTCGGCGACGCGGCCGAGCGGGATGTCGGCGAGGAGGCCGGGGCCGCCGCGGCTGGCGAGGTAGTCGCCCGCCATCGCGGTGTCGGTGAAACCCGGGGTGATCGCGAAGCTGCAGATGCCGTCCTTGGCATAGGAGCGGGCGATGGTCTTGTGCAGCGCGAGCATGCCGCCCTTGGCCGCGGCATAGTGCCAGTGCGCGGGCGAATCGCCGCGGTGTCCGGCGCGGCTGGCGACGTGGACGATCCGCCCCGGCACGCCGCGTTGGAGCCAGTGGCGCACCGCGAACCGGCTGAGCTGCGCGGCCGAGGTGAGGTTGATCCGCAGCGTATCCTCCCACGCATCGAGCCATTCGATGTCGGAGCTGTCGAGCGCGCTGGCGGCGAACAGTCCGGCATTGTTGACCAGCACGTCGATCTCGCCGCCGGCGCGCGACAGCGCTTCTTCCCACAGCATCTGCGGCGCGGTGGGTTCGGTGAGGTCTGCGCCGATGGTCTGTTCGTCGTGGTCGATCGAGCCGTGGCCGATCACGCGGACGTTACGCGCTTCGAGCTGTTCGCGGATCGCGGCGCCGATGCCGCGGCTGGAGCCGGTGACGAGGATGCATGCCATGCACCGCCTATCCGAAACTTTGCGCGCGAAGTCGAGGCCGCGCGCCTTGCTCCAATCAATTCCGGACCCTAAGGGAGTGCGCAATTCGCAAGGAAAACCGGACACTCGTCATGGCCCAAAGACCGCTCTCCCCGCATCTCAGCATCTGGAAATGGGGCCCGCACATGCTGGTCTCGATCCTCCACCGCGTGACCGGGGACGGGCTGGCGCTGGTCGGGCTCGGGGTGCTGCTGTGGTGGCTCGGCGCACTGGCGAGCGGGCCGGCGGCCTACGAGACTTTCGCCGGGTGGATGACGAGCCCGCTCGGCTACGTCGTGCTGGTCGGCCTGTCGTGGGCGTTCTTCAACCACATGACTTCCGGCCTGCGCCACTTCGTGCTCGACATCGGGGCGGGCTACGAACTCGACACCAACAAGGCCTGGTCGACCGCTTCGCCGATCATCGGGATCATGCTGACGGCGGCGTTCTGGGCTGCAATCGTCTATCTCTGAGGACTTGAACCATGGGTAACGGAACCTCGATCGGCCGCGTGCGCGGGCTCGGCTCGGCGCACGAAGGCGTGCATCACTGGCTGCTCCAGCGCTTCACCGCGATCGGCAATCTCGTCCTCGTGCTGTGGCTTGTGGGCTCGCTCGTGCTGCTGCCCGACCTCGGCTACGCCACCGTGAGCGGCTACCTGGCCGAGCCCCTCCCGGCGACCGCGATGGCGCTGCTTATCGTCAGCACGTTCTGGCACGCGCGCCTCGGCCTGCAGGTCCTCGCCGAGGATTATGTCCACACCGGCGGCAACAAGTTCGCCGTGGTCGCCCTGCTCAACCTCGCGGCGATCGCGGGCGGTGCCTTCGGCCTGTTCTGCGTCGCCCGCCTCGCTCTCGCTTCCGGAGGAGCCGCCTGATGGCCGACGCCGCCACGCAACCTGCCTACAAGATCGTCGACCACACTTACGACGTGGTGGTCGTGGGCGCGGGCGGATCGGGCCTGCGCGCGACGATGGGCGCCGCCGAAGCGGGCCTCAAGACGGCCTGTATCACCAAGGTCTTCCCCACGCGTTCGCACACCGTCGCCGCGCAAGGCGGGATCGCCGCTTCGCTCGGCAACAACACGCCCGACCACTGGTCGTGGCACATGTACGACACCGTCAAGGGCTCCGACTGGCTCGGCGACCAGGACGCGA
>CAMPGP010000122.1 GCA_946885545.1 uncultured Altererythrobacter sp. | reverse complement strand
CCGCCGACCCTCTCGGTGTAAACGAGATGCTCTACCAACTGAGCTAACCGCCCCATGGTGCGCTGCGTCGCGGATGTAGCGGGGAATGGCGCCCGGTCAAGACGTGCATCGATCCCGGCTTGCACTTGGCCCGATCCGGTATATCCCTCGATGCAGGCCGGGCGGCGTGCCCGGTGCGTGGAACCGTGCACGATACCGGAGTAGCCCGAGATGACCCTGACCGCGAAGATCCGGCGAAAAGCATGGCTGGCCGTTGCGGCCCTCGTCGCCGCATGCACCAGCGCGGCGCAGGCAACCCCTTACGTCATGTATCGCGATCCGGGCTGTGGTTGCTGCCTCGGCTGGGCGGCGCATGCCCGCGAGCATCTGTCGCACGAGGTCGAAGTCCGCGAAGACCTGCCGATGGCCGATGTGAAGACCCGGCTGGGCGTTCCCGCCGTTCTCGCATCCTGTCACACGACCGTGATCGAAGGCTACGTGATAGAGGGGCACGTTCCGGCGCGCGAGATCAGGCGCCTGCTCGCGGACCGGCCGGAGGATGTCAGGGGCCTCGCAGTGGCGGGCATGCCGCTCGGTTCGCCGGGAATGGAGGCAGGGGGCAGAGTGCAACCCTATCAGGTCGTGGCATTCGGCGACTTCGGCCAGCGCGTCTACGCCACCTATCCCTGAGCGGAAGGATTAGCTTCCCGCGAGCGGCGCGTCCGTTCCGGGCGCCGCCACCGGCGCGCGGAAGCCGAACACCAGTCCTTCGGATGCGAAGTCCATCGTCACTTTTCCGCCCAGTTCGTGCATCAGTCCGCGCGTCAGGATCCGGCTGCCGAAGCCTTCGCGGCTTGGCGGCGCGACGGGCGGTCCGCCGCTCTCGCGCCATTCAAAGACGAACACCGGACCCGCATCCATCTCCACGTCCCAACGGATCAGCACCGTACCATCGGCGTTCGACAGCGCGCCATACTTGTAGGCGTTGGTGCATAGCTCGTGGATCGCCAGCGCGATCGACACCGCGGTCGACGAACGAACATCGAAATCGCGGCCCGAGATCTCGAACCGTTCGAGGGATCCGCCGCAACCGCGCACGGCATCCTCGATGATGCCCTTGATCGATGCCTTGGCCCAGCTTTCCGCCATGAGCAGCTGATTGGCCGACGAAACGGCGGACAGGCGGCTGGCGAAAGCCTTTTTTGCCGTCTCCAGCTCGGTTTCCGGGCGGAAGGTCTGCTGGGCGATGCCCTGAACTACCGACAGCGTGTTCTTCACGCGGTGGTTGAGCTCGTCCACCAGCATGCTCTGGCGATCTTCGGTCCTCTTGCGCTCGAACAGGCGGCCCAGCAGTTCGCCGAGCGTGCGCACCGTGCGGAGGAGGTCCTGGTCAGGCGGGGTCGACGTGTTGCTGAAGAATTCGAGCACCGCGATCACGCTGCCTTCGGACTTGAGCGGAAATCCGAACGAACTGCGGAAGCCCAGTCCCTTGCGGGGAAAATTGGGATGGGCGTCGGTATCCTCGACCCACACCGGCTCGCCGGTTTCGAGGATCGCACCGGGCAGGCCGACGCCGACCGTGAACACGTGGGCATCGGTCGCCGCCCTGAGTGGCGCGGAGCTCCCATGCTCGAGTTCCACCCACACGCCGGATGGAGCAAGAACCGGATTGGCGTTCGGCCGGACGAAGGCGTGGCCTACCGGCCAACCGGTGATGCCCAGGATGGCCTTCAGCGTCTTCTCGAGCGCCGCTTCGAACGATTCCGCATCCGAGACCATCATCGCGATATCGAAGGTCAGTTCGGCCGCAGCCGCCCGGCGCGCCAGCAGGGCGGCGGTTTCGACACGCTCGGAAATGTCGCGCAGGAAGGCGACGAACAGGAGCCGCTCGGCGCCCTCGACGGTCGTGATCGCCATCTCGATCGGGATCTCGGCACCCGAGCGGGTCAGCGCGGTGATCTCGATCCGCCGATCGAGCACGCGCGCGGGCGCGCCGCGGGCAATGCGGCGCATGCCCTCGATATGCGCGGCGCGATGCTGCGGCGGGACGATCAGGTCCTCGAGCTTTCGGCCAATGGCTTCCTCGCGCGTCCAGCCGAAAGTCTGGGTCGCCGTGTCGTTCCAGTCCTCGATCCGCCCCGCCTGATCGCACGCGATCACCGCGTCGAGCACGGTCGCGAGGATGGGGCGCAGGAGATGGACATCGGTCTCTGGCAGGGGCGTGTCCATGCGGGAGGCGTAGTGGCGCGCGCGGGACAAGTCCACTGTGGGCCGGGCGGAGCCGTTGCAATATCGTGCACAAACAGCACTCTCGCCCCCGCCTGTCGCGGGACGTTGCCAGCGTCAGGCGTGAACCCTAAGGCGACGACGATGAGCGATACCCACCTACTCGTCCTCGCGACCGGCGGCACGATCGCCGGCGTCGCGGGATCGGCATTGCGGCACGATTACCGTCCCGGGCAGATCGGGATCGCGGACTATCTCGAGCAGGTCGGCGAGCTCGGGCTCGATGCGCGGCTGGTGGGGCGGCAGGTCGCCAATATCGGCTCGGAAGATATCGACGCGGCGGTGTGGAATGCGCTCCATGCGCAGATTTCCGCCGCAGTCGACGACCCGACCTGTGCCGGGGTGATCGTCACCCATGGGACGGATACGGCGGAAGAAACCGCCTTCCTGCTCGACCTTACATTGCCCACTGCAAAGCCGGTGGTGCTGGTCGGCGCGATGCGCCCGGCGGACGCGGTCGGCTACGACGGGTTGCGCAACTTCGCCAATGCGGTGCGCGTCGCCGGCGATCCCGGCGCGGCGGGGCGCGGCGTGCTGGTGGTGATGGGCGACCGCGTGTTCGCCGCGCGCGACGTGCGCAAGGTCCGCACCCGCGGCACCGACGCGTTCCGCGGCTTTCCGCGCGATTCGGTCGGCCTCGTCACCCCGAGCGCGCTCGACTGGTTCGGCGCGCCGTGGCGTGCGGGCGAGGGCGCGGCGTATCCATGGCACGACGAATTGCCCGAAGTTCCGATCCTCTACGCCTATGCCGGTGTCGCAGCCGATGCCGCCGCGCGCCTGGCGGGGCCCGAAACGCGCGGCCTCGTCGTCGCCGGAGTGGGCGAGGGCAATATGCCCGAAGGCCTGCGCCGCGCACTCGCGCGCCTGCGCGAGGGCGGCGTGTCGGTGGTCCGCGCCAGCCGCTTGGACGAAGGCCTGGTCGACCGCGAGGCGGAGGACGAAGCGAACGGCTTCGTCGCAGCGCGCGCGCTCAACCCGCAGAAGGCGCGCATCCTGCTGCAGGTCCTGCTGGCGAACGGGATCGACGATCCGGCCGAGATCCAGGCGGCGTTCGACCGGCGGTGACGGTTACGCCCAGGGCGTGACCAGATACTTCTCGCCCGTCTGCATCCGGCGGTAATCGCTCGCGGCGTCCTTCTCGAGCATCTGCTCCAGCGTCACCTCGCGCTTGTAGCTGCTGGCGAAAGGCGTGGGGATGTGGTCGCGCACTCGGCTACGCATGCGCATCACGGTTTCCATCCCGGCCTGCTGCAGGAACGGCGTCAGCAGCCAGCCCGACAGCGTCCAGCCGAAGCCGTAGCTCGGGGTCAGGATCGTGGGGCCAAGGTCGAGCCGGCCGTAGATGAACATGCGCTTCTGCTGGTTCGAGCCGTAGCGGTTGTACTCGGTCATCTTGCCTACCGCGACGCGCTCCATCGCCTTGAAGCACGCATCGACCGTGGTCCCGCCGCCGATCGGGTCGAACCCGTAATAGGCGTCGGTCGCATCGATCGCGGCGCACAGCTGCGCCATGAAATCGTCGTCCGACGAGTTGACCACGTGCTTGGCGCCGAGCCCCTTGAGCAGGTCGACCTGCTCCTGCTTGCGCACGATGTTGACCAGCTCGATCCCGTCTTCCTGACAGATCTTGAGCAGCATCTGGCCGAGGTTGGAGGCGGCGGCGGCGTGGACGATGGCCTTCTGTCCGTCCATCTTGGCGTTCTCGACGAAGCCCAGCGCGGTCATCGGATTGACGAAGGCGCTCGCCCCGTCGCGCGCGGAGATATCGCCCAGCGGCAGGCACATCGTGGCATCGGCGATCGCGTATTGCGAATAGGCGTGGCCCGGCACGCAGGCGACGCGCTGGCCCATCAGCGCCTTGGCCATCTCGCCGTCGCCCGTCGCGACCACCGTGCCCGCACCCTCGTTGCCCACCGGGAGGCGCTGTCCGTGACGGCCCTTGGCGCCCGAATTGAACGGCTCGGGCATCTTCGCGACCAGCTTGCCGGCGGAGAATTCGGCGTTGTCGATATCGGAGGGACCGAACAGCAGCGCGAGGTCACTCGGGTTGATCGGCGCGGCCTCCATCTTGACCAGCACCTGGTTGCCGGTGGGATCGGGGAACTGCGCTTCGCCCACTTCGACCGTCAGCGTGCCGTCGGATTCGAGCGTGGTAAAGAGCTGCTTGCCGGTGGTGGTCATGGTCGTCTCCCGAGTTGGCGTTTCGCCTTCGCTACGCGCGCAAGAAACGGAAATCTAGGTTTCGTCGGGAAACTAATTCTCGTCCGGATAAAGCGCCCGCACGAAATAGAGCCCGTGGGACGGGGCATTGAGGCCCAGCTCCTGCCGGTCGCGCGCTTCGAGTGCTTCGGCCACCTGTTCCTCGCGCCAGCGGCCCATGCCAACGAGCGCGAGGCACCCGACCATCGAGCGCACCTGATGGTGCAGGAAACTGCGCGCGGCTGCCTCGATCAGCACCTCCTCGCCCGCGCGGCGGACGGTCAGCCGGTCGAGCGTCTTGAGCGGGCTCGCCGACTGGCACTGGACCGAGCGGAAGGTGGTGAAATCGTGGTGCCCGACCAGTGCCTGCGCCGCGCGGTGCATTGCCTCGGCATCGAGGGGTTGGGGCACCTGCCAGGCACGGCCCTTGTCGAGCGTTAGCGGCGCGCGGCGGTTGGCGATGCGGTACTCGTAGGCCCGGCCGATGCAGGAGAATCGCGCGTGCCAGTCCTCCGGCACGATCTCGCAGGCGGTGACCGCGATGGGATCGGGACGCAGATGGGCGTTGAGGGCCTCCATCAGCCGAAACGGCGCGATGTCCTTCTCGATATCGACATGGCTGCGCATCGCGAGCGCATGGACGCCGGTGTCCGTGCGCCCCGCCGAATGCAGCGTCGCCACTTTGCCGGTTACCGCGTGGACCGAGCGCTCGACCGCTTCCTGCACGCTCGGCCCGGTCTTCTGCCGTTGCAGCCCGACGAACGGCGTGCCGTCGAACTCGAGCGTGAGCGCGAAGCGGGTCACTCCACGACCGTTCCGGAGGGCACCGTGCGCCCGCGCAGGAACGCCGCGACATCCATCGCCGGCTTACCCGCGCGCTGGATGCGCGTGGGACGCAGCGCGGCATAGCCGCAGGCGATCGTCAGCTCGTCGTCGAGCGCGGTGCCAGCCTTGCCCTCGCGCGCGACGACGTCCGCCGCCAGCACCTTGATCCGCTCGCCGCCGAGCGTGAACCATGCGCCGGGGAAGGGGGCGAAGGCGCGCACCTGGCGCTCGATCGCCTCGGCATCGCTGCTCCAGTCGATCCGGGCCTCGGCCTTGTCGATCTTGGGCGCGTGGGTCGCCTCCTTGTCGTCCTGCGGCACGGGGTGGAGCGCGGGCAGGTCGATCAGCGTACCGACCATCAGCTGCGCGCCGATCTCGGCCAGTTCGGCAGTCAGTTCGCCCGCGGCCTTGCGCTCAACCGGCGTGCGCGCGGTGGCGAGCATCGGGCCGGTGTCGAGTCCGGCCTCCATCTGCATGATCGTAATCCCGGTCACCGCGTCGCCCGCCAGGATCGCGCGCTGGATCGGCGCCGCGCCGCGCCACTTGGGCAGCAGGCTGGCGTGGATGTTGAGGCAGCCGTGGGCTGGAATGTCGAGCACCGCTCGCGGCAGGATCAGCCCGTAAGCCGCGACCACCGCGATATCCGGCTCGAATGCCGCGAACTCGGCCTGCGCTTCGGCGGATTTGAGCGACACCGGGCAGCGTATCGGAATTCCGCGAATCTCCGCCTCGCGCTGGACGGGGGAGGGCTGGAGCTTCTTGCCCCGGCCCGCCGGGCGCGGCGGCTGGCTGTAGGCTGCGACCACCGTGTGCCCCGCCTCCGCCAGCGCGGCGAGCGCGGGTACGGCGAAGTCCGGCGTTCCCATGAAGACGATGCGCATAAGCCGGTCGGCCACCTTTCGTTGCGGGAGCGCAGCCCCTATCTCCCGCCCCATGGCATCGCAAGAGATCGAGAACCTGGCATCGGCGCTCGCGCGGCTGCCCGGGCTCGGCCCGCGTTCGGCGCGGCGCGCGGTGCTGTGGCTGGTCAAGCGGCGCGAGACCGCGCTCGAACAGCTCCTCGTCGCCATGGCCGAGGTGAAGGACAAGCTCGTCGAGTGCCCGACCTGCGGCAATATCGACACCCGCGCACCCTGCGGCATCTGCGCCGATCCGCGCCGCGACGTGCGTTCGATCTGCGTGGTCGAGGACGTGTCCGACCTCTGGGCGCTCGACCGCGCGAAGCTGTTCACCGGCAAGTACCACGTGCTCGGCGGGCGGCTGTCGGCGCTCGATGGCGTGCGGCCCGAGGACCTGACGATCGGCGCGCTGCTCGAACGTGTCGGTGCGGGCGGCGTGGACGAAGTGGTGCTGGCGATGAACGCCACGCTCGAAGGCCAGACCACCGCGCACTA
>CAMPGP010000121.1 GCA_946885545.1 uncultured Altererythrobacter sp. | reverse complement strand
GCGCGGTCGCGGTGATCGGCAGCGGTCCGCTCGGGCTGACCTCGGCGCTGCTCGCGCAGGCGGCGGGCGCGCAAGTCACGATCTATGCGCGCGAGCTCGTCCCCGAGATGCCCTCGCTGCGCGCGACCGGTTCGTTCACGCCGGATTCGCGCATCGCGCTGGCGGACGCCGTCGATCCCGGCTTCCCCGACTTGTGGGAGCGGATGGCGCGCGCATCGTTCAAGCGGTACGGTTCGCTGCTCGGCCTAGCGGGCGAGCCGGTACGCTGGATGGACCGCTACCTCGTCTCCGACCCCGGGCCTGCGCCGCCGCGCCCGGCTCCTGCGCCCAGCCAGGGCAACGAGCCGAGCTTCGTCAACTACAGCCGCCGCCTGCGCGACCTGTTCCCGCGCACCCAGCTGCTCGAGCCGGGGGCGACGCCGTTCCACGGCTTCACGGTGTGGCGCCAGGAGAACCTGATGTTCAACCTCGCCAGCTACGCGAGCACGCTCGTCGGTCAGTTCCGGCTCGCCGGCGGGCGCATCGAACGGCGCGAGTTCCATTCGCCCGGCGAGCTCGCCGAGTTGCCCGAGAAGGTCGTGATCAACTGCACCGGCTACGGCGCACGGGCCTTGCTCGGAGACGAGAGCGTGGTGCCGGTGCGCGGCCAGATCGCCTGGCTCATCCCGCAGGCGGATTTCGACTACGGCCTCGCCTACAACGGCGTGAACGTCGTCCCGCGCAGCGACGGGATCTGCGTGCAGGCGGTCTCGGGCGGCGACATGCGCGGCTATGGCGAGGATAGCCTGGTTCCCGACCGGGCAGAGGCGGACGAGGCGGTGGCGACTCTCGCCGCGCTCTACGCCAGCTTCGGCCGCGCGCGCGCGCCGTCCTGAGGGCGGCGAAGACGCGGTTTTTCCAGGACGCGCGCGAAGTGCCAGAAAGGAGAAGGGGCCCGCGCTCGCGGACCCCTTCGCGTCATCGGTGGACGGCAGGTCAGGCCTGCGAGCTGGTCGGGTTGCTCTGGCTGCCGAACTCGCTGCGTTCCTGGACGCGCAGGTTGTTCTGCACGTTCTTCACGCCCGACAGGTCGTCGACGCAGTCTTCGGCGCGGCGCTTCTGCTCGCGGCTCGGCACCGCGCCCTCGAGCGTGACGTCGCCGTTGCTCACGGCGACCGAGATCTGGCGGGCATCGACGCCCCAGTCGTCGGTCAGCGCGTCGCAGGCGTCTTCCATGATCCGCTCGTCGGAGCGGGTGTAGCCCGACGGGCCCTGGCCGCGATAGCCGCGGTCGCGGCGATAGTCGTCGTCGTCGCTGAACCACCCGGCGACGGTGTCGCTCGCGCGGTCGAGCCAGTTGCGGCCCTCGCTTTCACCCCAGGTGCCCCGGTAGTCGCGCTGCTCGCGGCTCGGCGTGGTCCCGTAGCCTTCGTGCCATTCGCCGTGGTTGGCGGCGAGCTGGCTGCCGGCGCCGCGCTCGAAGGTGCGCTCGGCGCTGTAGCGCGGGCTGGCGTAAGTCGAACGGAACTCGCTGCGGCGCGCGTAGCTGGGATCGCGGCCCCAGTCGCGGGCGGCCTCGCGGTCGCGGCTGTAGGACTGGCCGGCGGTGTCGAACTGGCCGTAGTCCTCGTCGCGCCAGCCTTCGCCCATCTGGCCGTAGCCGCGTTCGTCGTCGCGGCGGTAGTCGGCGGCATCGAATTGTTCGGCCTGGCGGCTGTAGCGGCGGTCGCGGTCGGAACGGTCGCGCGCGCTGCGATAGGTTCGGTCTACCATGTGATGTCATCCTCTTTGATCGAGTGATGTCGCTTCGCGTCGGGCGAAGGGAACAAGGGGTTAACGGATGAGGGGGCCCAGCGTTGCCCCGCTTGGCGCACGCGAGCGGCGTCTGGGCGCGTCAAGGAATTGAAATACGGCGGGTTTCGGGCGCCGAGATGAACGGGATTGCGGGTTGCGGCCCTCGATCCTAGGCCTGTCGGCGATGTCCGCGCTTCCGCCCGAGCTCGACGCCTGGTTCGCCGGCCGCGGCTGGCGCGTACGGCGCCACCAGGCCGAAATGCTCGCTGCGAGCGAGGCCGGGCGCCACGCGCTGCTCGTTGCGGATACCGGCGCGGGCAAGACGCTCGCCGGGTTCCTGCCGACGCTCGCCGCGTTCTGCCCGAGCCGCGGCGAGCTGCCGGGGGACGGCCTCCACACCCTCTACGTCTCGCCGCTGAAGGCGCTCGCGCACGACGTGCAGCGCAACCTGCTGACGCCGGTCGAGGAGATCGGGCTGCCGGTGCGGATCGAGACGCGTAGCGGCGACACGCCGTCGGACCGCAAGAAGCGCCAGCGCAGCCGTCCGCCGCACGTGCTGCTGACCACGCCCGAGAGCCTTTCGCTGCTGCTCAGCTACCCCGACAGCTTCGAGCTGTTCGCCGGTCTCCGGCGGGTGGTGATCGACGAGGTCCACGCCTTCGCCACCGGCAAGCGCGGCGATCTCCTCGCGCTCGCGCTGAGCCGGCTGCAGGCGATCGCGCCGGGGCTCCAGCGTGCAGCGCTGTCGGCCACGGTCGCTTCGCCGCAGGCGTTCCGCGAATGGCTCGCGCCCCAATTCCTTGAGGGGGGGGAGATCGACGCCGTCGAGCTCGTCGAGGGCGAGAAGGGGGCGCCGCCGGAGGTGGAGATCCTCCTTCCCGTGGAAGCGAGCGTGCCGTGGGGCGGCCACGCGGCGATCTGGGCGATCCCGCAGCTCTACGAGACGATCAAGCGCAACCGGACCACGCTGGTGTTCACGAACACGCGCTTTCTCGCCGAGTTCATCTTCCAGGAGCTGTGGGACGCCAACGACGACAATTTGCCGATCGGCATCCACCACGGCTCGCTGTCGAAGGAGGCGCGGCGCAAGGTCGAAGGCGCGATGGCGCGCGGCGAGCTGCGCGCGCTGGTGTGCACCGCCAGCCTCGACCTCGGCGTCGACTGGGGCGACATCGACTGCGTGGTGCAGATGGGCGCGCCCAAGGGCTCGAGCCGCCTGCTGCAGCGGATCGGGCGCGCCAATCACCGGCTCGACTGCCCGAGCCGGGCGCTGCTCGTCCCCGGCAACCGGTTCGAGTTCCTCGAGGCGCAGGCGGCCAAGGACGCGGTCGACCAGGGCCGACGCGACGGCGAGGACTTCCGTCCCGGCGGGCTCGACGTGCTCGCCCAGCACGTCATGGCCTGCGCCTGCGCGGCGCCGTTCGACGAGGCCGCGCTGTTCGCCGAAGTGCGCTCGAGCCTGGCCTATGCCTGGGTCGATACGGCCGTCTGGGAGCGCGTCCTGACCTTCGTGGCCACCGGCGGCTACGCCTTGCGCGCCTACGACAAGTTCAAGCGTATCGTGCGCGACGAGAGCGGCACCTGGCGGCTGACGCATCCCGAGCACGCCCAGCGCCACCGCATGAATGCCGGGATCATCGTCGATTCGGAGATGATCGAGATCCGCTTCAGAAACGGCCGCTCGCTCGGCAAGGTCGAGGAGCAGTTCGCGGCCTCGCTCCGCGCCGGCGACACGTTCCGCTTCGCCGGGATGGACCTCGAGGTCGAGAGCTTCAAGGACCTCGACCTCGTGGTCCGCGCCGCCAAGCGCTCGGCGACGATCCCCAGCTACATGGGGCTGCGCCTGCCGCTCACCACCCACCTCGCCGACCGGGTGCGCGAGATGCTCGTCGACCGCGCGGGCTGGGCGCGGTTCCCCGACGACGTGCGCGAATGGCTCGAGGTGCAGGACTGGCGCAGCCGCATGCCGGGCCCCGACAGCCTGCTGGTCGAGAGCTTCCCGCACGCCAAGCGGCACTACACGGTCTACTACACCTTCACCGGGTGGAACGCGAACCAATCGCTCGGCATGCTGATCACCAAGCGGATGGAGGAGCGCGGCCTGCTGCCCGGCGGGTTCATCTCGAACGACTACTCGCTCGCGGTCTGGGGTCTGCGCCCGATCGCCGACCCGGCGCCGCTGCTTTCTCCCGACATCCTGACCCACGAGTTCGTCGACTGGGTGCAGGATTCGCATCTGCTGCGCCGCGCGTTCCGCGAAGTCGCGGTGATCTCAGGGCTGGTCGAGCGGCAGCATCCTGGCAAGCGCAAGTCGGGCAAGCAGGTGACCTTCTCGACCGACCTGATCTACGACGTGTTGCGCAAGTACGAGCCCGACCACCTGCTGATCGAGGCCGCCTGGGCCGACGCGCGGGCGCGGATGACCGACATCGGCCGGCTCGGCGACCTGCTCGACACGGCCGCCGAGCGGCTCGACCACGTCGTGCTCGACCGGGTCAGCCCATTGGCGGTGCCGGTGCTGGTGATGATCGGGCGTGAAAGCCTGCCGCAGGGCGCCGCCGACGAGGAGCTCCTGCTCGAGGCCGAGACGCTCGCCGGCGCCGCGATGCGGGGCGACGCCGGCGAGCCTGAGCGGGACGACGTCTAGTCGGCTCTCGAAAAGACCGCGTACCGCTCGTTGCCGACGAACCCGAAATTGCTCACGCGCGAGGCCCGGACGATCTGCAGCACATGCGCCGATCGTTCGTAGCGGGCGTAGGCGGCGGGCTCGAACTGCACCTCGGGTTCCGGCCGCATGGCGCGGACGCCCACCAGCAGAGCGGCGAGTCGGCGGTCGGTCACGGGCGTGCCGTTCCAGACCAGCTGTCCCGAAGTGGTCAGGGCCAGCGAGTTCTTGTCGCGGCGAATCTCCGCGGCCACCTTGCGATCGGGCTGCGGCAGGTCGAATTCGAGCGAATGGGTCGAGACGGGGATGGTCATGATGATCATGATCAGCAGCACCAGCATCACGTCGATCAGCGGCGTGGTGTTGATCTCGCCGATGGGCTGGTTGGAGACGATGGCGATCGACATGCGCGCTCTCCTAGTGATGTGACAATATAACATCACAGATATGCGCGAGATGCAAGCGCGTTCCCGTGGGGCAGGCACGCATGAAAAAGGCGTTATTATACTTGACAAACCCACCCTAGCTCCGTAGCCTCTCTTTCACAGGAGAGAGACACGATGGCTTCCGCCCTTTCTGCCCCGCACTTTCACAACGAAGAGGCAGCTTTCGCCTACGTCGAGGCTTACATCTGGCCGGAAGGCCCGGTGTGCCCGCACTGTGGGGGAGTGGAGCGCATTTCCAAGATGCAGGGCAAGGCCACCCGCATCGGCCTGTACAAGTGCTACCAGTGCCGCAAGCAGTTCACCGTCCGCATCGGCACGATCTTCGAAAGCAGCCACGTTCCGCTACGCCTCTGGCTGCAAGCGATGCACCTGATTGCTTCGTCGAAGAAGGGCATGTCCAGCAACCAGCTTTACCGCATCCTTGGCGTCACCCTGAAGACCGCTTGGTTCATGTCGCACCGTATCCGTGAAGCGATGCGCTCGGGCGACGATAGCCTGTTTGGAACTGGCGGCGGCGTTGTCGAAGTTGACGAGACATTCATCGGCCAGTTGAAGGGTGTCGAGAAGCGCCGCGCCTTCCATCACAAGATGAAGGTTCTGGCGTTGGTTGACCGCGACAGCGGCAAGGCTCGCACGATGGTGATCGACAACGTCAACGCCGATACTCTCATGCCGATCGTTCTGAACAATGTCGCTCGCGAAGCGCGCATCATGACCGACGAACACAGTGGCTATCGCTTTCTCAAGGATCATTTCGCCGACCACGGCACGACCAGCCACGGGCGTGGCCAGTACGTCGACCTTGAGGACCGGACCGTCCACAGCAACACCGTCGAAGGCTATTTCAGCATCTTCAAGCGCGGGATGAAGGGCGTTTATCAGTTCTGTAGCGAAGGCCACTTGCACCGCTATCTGGCCGAGTTTGAGTTCCGCTATAACAACCGCGTGGCACTTGGCTGCAACGACACCGACCGCGCAACCGCGATGCTCAAGGGTATCGTTGGCAGGCGCCTCACCTATCGCCCTGCTCACGGCCTCGGAGCGTGACGATGGCACGCAAGAAACTGGACGATCCGACACAGTCGAAGCGGTTCGAGGACGCCGTTCGCGAACTCGAGGCCGCTGGCGCACTAAGCCCCACCGACGACACGCTCGACAAGGTGATGGCGAAGGTGGCTAGGCTGCGCCAGCGGTGGTTTGATGAGGGAGAGGATCGGGAATATCCCGACTAAGGACCCGCGTGACGAGCGCGCCAAACATGTTCGTATCGAGGAAGTAGTTCGGGTACGCCCGCTTCAGCGCAGTGATATTTTCGACAGCGACAAGGACGACCTGTCGCCCCGAGCCATCGGGGATTTTGCTCTCAATCTCGGTGTAGCGGCTGTTGGCTTCCTCTGACTGAAGCGCCTTGTACTGCCAATACACGATTGACCGCTTCTGAAAGTCGAGCTGCACGAGAAAGTACTTAGCGTCCTTCGCAGACCCCATGGCCTCGATGGTGGTGTTGTACATCGTGAGCATGTCACCGACGTGCAGTTGGGCGGCGAGGGCTTCAATCTCATCGATTAGCTGCTGCTTGTCCGTGGGAGTGTCGGGCACAGGATTGCACTGCTCGATGGCCGCAATCGCTGCGCCCATTAGAGCGAAAAATCGCAGCCAGTCCTCGTTGCCTTGACTCGACTTCAAGGCCTGCTCGGTGAAAATGCCCACGGCCTCAACAGCGGTCGCCCAGGCGTGCTGCATCTGGGTACGAATTTGGATCTCTACCTGAAGTCCATCGTACGCCTGTGTCGCAGGGGTGCCCTTGTACACGTAGACAAGGTGGTGGCAGCGATAGCCATCGGGTTTCGGGTGCGCGATGTAGTTCTTCTCGCCCTTCAGA
>CAMPGP010000120.1 GCA_946885545.1 uncultured Altererythrobacter sp. | reverse complement strand
TTCTTGATCCGGGGTCCGCGCAGGCGCGGGGCGGCCGCGTCCGGTTCGCCCGCACGCTCGCGAGCATGGGCGACGAAGGCCTTGAGCGCCGAGAGCTCGCGCGCGGCCGAGGCGTTGCCAAGGCCCTCCGCGCGGCGGCGGGCGAGTTGGGCGCGAAGACCCGGACCGTCGATGCGCGAGACGTGCGCCCAATCCTCGACCCCCGTCGCCTCGAGAAGCCGCTGTGCCGCCGCCAGATAGGCGCGGACGGTATGCGGCGAGCGGCGGCGGCCTTGCGTCAGATGATCGCGCCAATCGGCGAGTAGGTCGTGCCCATTCACGCCGCGACCAGAGCCGGATGCACGATCTCGCCGAGGACCGCGTCGAGCACCGGCATTCCCTTGTCGGTCACCGTCAGCCGATCGCCGCATCGGCGCACGAAGCCGAGCCGTTCGAGCATCTCGCAGCCGTGAGGATCGATCAGGTTCTGCGCGTCGATTCCGAAGCGCCCCGCAAACTGTGACAGCGGCACGCCCTCGGCAAGTCGCAGACCCATCAGCAGCGCTTCGGAAGCGCGCGTGGCGGGCGAGAGCGAGGTTTCCTCGCGCATGCCGTGGCCGTGCTCGCCCACGGCGGAGAGCCAGTTCTCCGGCTTCTTGTGGCGCAAGGTGGCCATGCCGCCACGCCGTCCGTGAGCGCCGGGGCCGATCCCGCAGTAGTCGCGGTAGCGCCAGTAGACAAGGTTGTGGCGGCTCTCCTGTCCCGGCCGGGCGTGATTGCTGACCTCGTAGGCAGGGAGGCCCGCAGTGGCGGTGCGCGCGCGGGTGAGGTCGAACAGCTCGGCGGAGGGATCGTCGTCGAGCGGGGTGAAGACCCCGCGGCGCACGTCGGTGGCGAAGCGCGTGTTGGGCTCGATCGTGAGCTGATAGAGCGACAGATGCCCGGTGCCGAAGCCGAGCGCCCGGTCGAGTTCGGCCTCCCACTCGGCGGCCGTCTGGCCGGGGCGGGCGTAGATCAGGTCGAAGCTGACCCGCGCGAAGTGCCGCTGCGCCACGTCGAGTGCGGCGAGGCCTTCCGTGACGTCATGCAGTCGTCCGAGGAAGCGCAACGCCGCGTCGTCGAGCGCCTGCAGCCCGAGCGAGACGCGGTTGATCCCTGCAGTGGCGAGATCCCCGAACGCCGCTGCCTCGACCGAGGAGGGATTGGCTTCAAGGGTGATCTCAATGTCGGGCGCAAAGCCCCACAGGTGCTCGGCCTCGGCCAGCAATGCGCCAACGAGAGCGGGCGGCATGAGCGAGGGCGTGCCGCCGCCGAAGAAGATCGATTCGAGCGACTCGCCGCCCGCCAGCGCGGCCTCGTGGCGCATGTCGGCGATGAGCGCGGCCTGCCACGCCGCGTGGTCGACACCGTCGCGCACGTGACTGTTGAAGTCGCAATAGGGGCACTTCTTCAGGCAGAAGGGCCAGTGGATGTAGAGCGCGCGTGCCACGGGCGGATTCTTTCAGGCTTCGGGCCGGGCCGCAAGCCTGCGCCGGTCAGGCGCCGAACTGCTCGGCGACCAGCTTTGCGAACGCATCGGCGCGGTGGCTGATGCGGTGCTTTTCGGCTGGGTCGATCTCGGCGTAGGTCTGTGCGCCGCCCTCTGGCACGAACACCGGGTCGTAGCCGAAGCCGAGCTCGCCACGCGGCGGCCAGGTCAGCGTGCCCGGCGCGGTGCCCTCGTAGACAGCGTGCTCGCCGTCGGGCCAGGCGAGCGCGAGGACGCAGTGAAACGCGGCGTCTCGCGGCACGTCGGGGCCCTTGGCCGCGAGCATGCCCTCGACTTTGCCAATCGCCATATACCAGTCGCGGCCCGCATCGCCTTCGAACCATTGCCTTTCGGCCCAGTCGGCGGTGTAGACCCCCGGCCGCCCGTCGAGCGCGTCGACCGAGAGGCCGCTGTCGTCCGCCAGCGAAACGATGCCCGAGGCCTCGGCCGCCGCGCGCGCCTTGAGCAGTGCGTTCTGGACGAAGGTCGTGCCCGTCTCGGCGGGCTCGGGCAGGCCGAGCGAACCGGCGCTGATGCACTTCATCCCGTAGGGATCGAGCAGTGCGCCGATCTCCTTGAGCTTGCCCGCGTTATGCGTGGCGATGACGAGCGACCCGGAACCGAGCCGCCGGGTCATTTCCTCACCGCCTCCAGCTGCGCCGCGAAGATGCCTTCGCAGCCGATCTTGGCGAGGCGCAGGAGGCGCAGCAGGCCCTCCTCGTCGTAGGTTGCGCCTTCGGCGGTCGCCTGGACTTCCGCGATCTGCCCGCCCGAGATGAGCACGAAGTTCGCGTCGGCGTCCGCCGCGCTGTCCTCGTCGTAGTCGAGGTCGAGCACAGGAGTGCCCTGATGTATCCCGCAACTCACCGCCGCGACTTGCGCCGCGATCGGATCCTCGACCAGCAAGCCGCCTTCGATCAGACCGTCCACCGCGAGCCGCAGCGCGACCCATGCACCGGAGATCGCAGCCGTGCGCGTGCCGCCATCGGCCTGGATCACATCGCAATCGAGCGTGATCTGCCGCTCGCCGAGCTTCTTGAGGTCGACAACTGCACGCAAGCTTCGCCCGATAAGCCGCTGGATTTCCTGCGTTCTACCGCTCTGCTTGCCGCGCGCGGCTTCGCGCTGGCCGCGAGTGTGCGTGGCGCGGGGCAGCATCGAGTATTCGCCGGTGACCCAGCCTTCGCCCTTGCCGCGCAGCCATGGCGGCACGCCCTTCTCGACGCTCGCGGTGCACAGCACGCGCGTGTCGCCGAAGCTGACGAGGCACGAACCCTCGGCATGCCGGGTGAAGCCGATTTCGAAAGTGAGGGCGCGCATCTCGTCGGGCGCGCGGCCGGAAGGTCGCATGGGATTTCCTTTGTCGAGTCGTTTGCGCCGCGTTAGGCGCTTGCGGCTTGAGCCTGCAAGGGCGAGCGCTAGATTGAGCCAATGCCCACACCACCCGTCACTGAACTGACCGACCGCGCCCGGGCTATCTTCCGCCTGGTGGTCGAGGGCTATCTCGACAGCGGGCAGCCGGTCGGTTCGAAAACGCTCGCGGGCGTCAGGGCGGATGGCGGATCGGGTCTGAACCTGTCGCCCGCCTCTATCCGCTCGGTGCTCGCGGACCTCGAATCGCTCGGCCTGCTCGCCGCGCCGCATACCAGCGCGGGGCGGATGCCGACCGAGAGCGGCCTGCGTCTGTTCGTCGACGGCATGATGCAGGTGGCCGAGCCGACTGCCGCCGAGCGCAAGGCGATCGAACGCCGGCTCGCCGAACCGGGCCCGATCGAACAGGCGCTGGAGCAGACCAGCGCGATCCTGTCGGACATCTCGGGCGCTGCAGGCATGGTCATGGTGCCGCGGCTCGAACCTAGGCTCGCGCAGTTGAGCCTCGTCAACCTCGGCCAAGGGCGCGTCCTCGCGGTGCTGGTGGGCGAGGACGGCGCCATCGAGAACCGCGTGATCGAGATGGGCGAGGGCGTCTCGCCGCAACTGCTCGAGCAGACGAGCAACTATATCACCGCGCGGCTCGCGGGTCGCACGCTGCCCGAGGCCTCGGCAGCAATGCGCAGCGAGATCGCCTCGGGCCGCTCGCAGCTCGACGCCGCCAGCAGCGATCTCGTCGAGCGCGGGCTGGCGGTGTGGAGCGAGGATGCCGCGCAGCGCCCGGTGCTGATCGTGCGCGGACAATCGAAACTGCTCGACGAGGCCGCGCTGTCGGACCTCGAACGCGTGCGCTCGCTGCTCGACGATCTCGAAAACAAGCAGTCGGTCGCCGAACTGCTCGAAAGCGCGCGCGAGGCGGAGGCCACGCGGATTTTCATCGGCAGCGAGAACCGCCTGTTCGCGCTGTCGGGCTCGTCGGTGATCGCTTCGCCCTATCGCGATCGCGAGGGCAGGGTGGTCGGCGTGCTGGGGGTGATCGGCCCCACTCGGTTGAATTACGCGCGGGTCGTCCCCATGGTGGATTTCACCGCCCGGTCCCTGGGCAAACTCATCGGATAGATACGGAAAAATGAGCGACAACGACACGCGCAAGCAAGAGGGGCGGCCGCACGACGAAGCCGTCGAAAAGGAACTCGAAGGCGTGCCCGAGGAATTCCTCGATGCGGACGACGACGAAGGCGAGACGGGCGGCCTCGAAGAGGCTCTCGCCGCGCTGCGATCCGATCTCGACGCGGCCAAGCAGGACGTGCTCTATGCGCGCGCAGAGACGCAGAACGTGCGCCGCCGTCTGGAGAAGGACGTGCAGGATGCCCGCGCCTATGCCGCAACCGGGTTCGCGCGCGACATCCTCTCGGTGTCGGACAATCTTGCCCGCGCGCTCGACCATGTGCCCGCCGCGCTGCGTGAGGACGAACAGGCCAAGCGCTTCATCGACGGGATCGAGGCGACCATGCGTGAGATCGAGAAGGTCTTCGCACAGCACGGCATCACGCGCATCGCCGCCAAGGGCATGCCGCTCGATCCCAACCAGCATCAGGCGATGATGGAAGTTCCTGCCGTTGAAGGGCAGGAGCCGGGAACGATCGTGCAGGAGCTGCAGTCGGGCTACATGATCAAGGACCGCCTGCTGCGGCCCGCCATGGTGAGCGTCGCCAAGTAAAAGATTCCGACAGGGAGAGGGCCGTAATGAAGTTTGCGTTTCCGGCGGTGGTCGTCGCCGCCTGCATGATCACCGCGCCCCTGCATGCGCAAGACAGCGTGGACGACCGGCTCTCGGCCCTGACCGACGAATACTACGACTACCAGCTAGCCCAGTATCACCAGATCGAGGAAGCCAACGGCAGCACCGCGCCGGGCAGCGAACTGGCCTCGGTCACCCCCGAGGCGAACATGGCGCGCGCCGAGCAGATGAAGGCGTTCCTCGCCCGGCTCGACGCTCTCGACAGGTCCGCGCTCAGCGCATCGGCGCAGGTCGATGCGGAGGTGTTCCGCACGCTGCTCGAAGCCGACATCGGCGATGCGAAGTTTCGCGAATGGGAAATGCCGTTCGACAGCGACAGCAACTTCTGGAGCTATCTCGCGCCGAGCAGCGGCTTCACCACGGTCGAGGAATACGAACGCTACATTTCGCGCATGCGCGACATCCCGCGCTATTTCGACGAGCATATCGCCAATGCGCGCGCCGGGCTGGCGCGGGGCTTCAGCGTGCCGCGGGTGACGCTGGAAGGGCGCGACGCCTCGATCGCCTCGAACGTGGTCGAAGATCCGGAGCAGAGCCCGTACTGGAAGGCATTCGCGGACATGCCGCAGCGCATTCCGGCTGCCGAGGCCGAGCGCCTGAATGCCGAGGGGCGCGCCGCGATCTCGCAAAGCGTATCACCGGCTTACGCCGAGCTGCTTGCATTCTTCCGCGACGAGTACCTGCCCGAGACGCGCACCGAGCTCGCTGCGGAGAAGATGCCGGAGGGACCGGCTTACTACCAGCAGCAGATCGAGCAATACACCACGCTCGACCTGACCGCGGAGGAGATCCACGAGATCGGCCTGTCCGAAGTCGCGCGGATCACCGCCGAGATGGAGGAGGTCAAGGCCGAGGCCGGGTTCGACGGCACGCTGGCCGAGTTCATCACTTTCCTGCGCACCGATCCGCAGTTCGTCGCCGACACGCCCGACGAGCTGATGGGCGTCTCGGCCTATGCCGCCAAGCGCGTCGACGGGGTGATCGCGGACTACTTCGGATTTCTGCCGCGGCACCGCTTTTCGATCCGCGAAGTCGATCCGGCGATCGCGCCGTTCTACACCGCCGGGCGCGGCGGCCTCGATGCGTGCCAGATGAACACCTACGACCTGCCCTCGCGCCCGCTCTACAACATCCCCGCGCTGACGCTGCACGAGTGCATCCCCGGGCACAGCTTCCAGGCGGGCGTGGCGCTGGAGCAGGAGGAGGCCCCGCGCTTCCGCCGCCAGACCTATTTTTCCGGCTTCGGCGAGGGCTGGGGGCTCTACACCGAGTATCTCGGCGAAGAGATGGGCATCTATCGCACGCCCTACGAGCGCTTCGGCAAGCTCAGCTACGAGATGTGGCGCGCGGCGCGGCTGGTGATCGACACCGGCATCCACCATTACGGCTGGAGCCGCGAGCAGGCGATCGACTACCTCGCGAGCCACACCGCTCTGTCGCAGCACGAGGTCGGGACCGAGATCGATCGCTACATCAGCTGGCCCGGGCAGGCGCTCGCCTACAAGCTGGGCGAGATGACCATCCGCAGGGTGCGCGCCAAGGCCGAGGATGCGCTGGGCGAGCGGTTCGATATTCGCAAGTTCCATGATGTCGTGCTGTCGCTCGGCTCGGTGCCCCTGCCGGTGCTCGAACAGCGGATAGATGCCTTCATCGCCGACGGCGGGCAGGGGCTGCCGGGCGTCGAGTACGACTGACCTTTGCGGAACATAACCGGCGGCGACCCGTAGCATCCCCACAGGGATGCAACGGAGAAATGCCATGAAAAGCAAATTGCTACTCGCACCGGCGCTCGCGCTGTCGACCGTCGGGCTCGCCGGATGCGCGGAAAACTACGCGGTCGAAGGCGCAGCGGTGGGCGCAGCGGCCGGAGCCGGGATCGCGGCCATCACCGGCGGCGATATCGAGACCTATGCCGCGGCAGGCGCAGCGGCGGGCGGCCTTGCAGGGTACTTCAAGGACAAGGACAACGATTGCGACGGCTATTACGACCGCAATGGCCGCTATATCGACGACGACTGCCGCAACGACGACCGGTATCGCGACTACTTCTGATCCTCGCCGGACCGGAAGGATCAAGGGCCGCCCCATGGGGCGGCCCTTTTCGCAAGGTCAGACGGTCTGCGCGCGGTT
>CAMPGP010000119.1 GCA_946885545.1 uncultured Altererythrobacter sp. | reverse complement strand
TCTACAACAAGGGCGCCGAAGTCATCCGCATGATGCGCACGATGGCCGGGCCCGAGGCTTTCCGCGCGGGCACCGATCTCTATTTCGACCGCCACGACGGCGAGGCCGCGACCTGCGAGGACTTCGTCAAGGCGATGGAGGACGGCGCGGGGCTCGACCTCAGGAAGTTCCGTCTGTGGTATTCGCAGGCGGGCACGCCCAAGGTCTCCGTCAAGCTGGAACACGTCGGCGACACCGCGCGGCTGACGCTCTCGCAACAAGTGCCGCCGACGCCCGGTCAGCCCGCCAAGCATCCGATGCCGATTCCGCTGAAGCTGGCGCTGTTCGACCGGGCGAGCGGCACGCACGGTGGCGAGCAATTGGTGGTGCTCGGCGAAGCGGAGCGGACGATCGAGTTCGAGGGATATGCCCAAGCGCCGGTGCTCTCGATCAATCGCGGGTTCTCCGCGCCGGTTTCGATCGAGCGTCACGTCCCGCGCGAGGATCTCGTGTTCCTCGCAGCGCGTGACGACGACGCATTCGCCCGGTCGGAAGCGATGCAGGAACTCGTAGTCGGGCATCTCGTCGCCGCGGCGGGCGAAGGGCTCGACGCGGAGGAGCGCCAGGTGGCACGCGCGGCGATCGGCGAGGCGCTGGGAACGATCCTCGGCGACTCCGGGATCGACAACCTCATGCGCGGCGAACTGATGATGCTACCGGGCGAAACCTACCTTTCCGAACAGATGCTGGTGGCCGACCCCGGCCGCATCCGTGCCGAGCGCGAAGGGCTCAAGGCCTGGATCGCCGGCGCGCTTTCATCCGAGCTGGGCGCGCTCCACGCCCGCGCGAGCGACATGCCTTACAGCCTCGATCCGGCAGCGCGCGGTGCGCGCAAGGTCAAGACGCTCGCGCTCACCTACCTCGCGGCGGGCGACCGCGACCGCGCGGCGAAGCTGGCGGCGGCACAGTACGACGCGGCCGACAACATGACCGATCGCCAGGGCGCGCTGATGGTGCTCGCGGGGCTGCCCAGCGCAGCGCGAACGGACCGGCTGATCGATTTCTACCGCCGCTACCGCGACAACCCGCTGGTGATCGACAAGTGGTTCAGCCTTCAGGCGATGTCGCTCCACCCCGACACGATCGAACACGTCAAGGCGCTGCGGGCGCACGAGGATTTCACCCTACGCAATCCCAACCGGGTCCGCTCGCTCTACATACCGTTCACCGGGACGGCGCAGGGCTTCCATGCCGAGAGCGGCGAGGGCTACCGGATGATCGCGGATCTTATCCTCGAGCTCGACCCGATCAACCCGCAGACCGCGGCGCGCTTCGTCCCGCCGCTGGGCCGCTGGCGGCGGATCGAGCCGCGCCGCGCCGCGCTCATGCGGGCGGAGCTGGAACGGATCGCGGCCGCGCCGCGGCTGTCGCGCGACACTTTCGAGCAGGTCAGTCGCTCGCTTGGCTGAGGCGCTGACAGCCGCCGGTCTGGCGGGCGTACCGCACGGCTTCATGACCCGGCGCGGCGGCGTCTCGACCGGTCCCGCGGCCGGCCTGCAGTGCGGCTTCGGCGCCGACGATCCGGTCGAGACCGTGCGCGAGAACCGGCGGCTGGCCGCGAGCGCGGTGCTGCCGGGCGCTCCGATCGTAAGCGTGCACCAGATCCATTCGCCCGACGTCGCCGTCGTCTCCGAGCCATGGAGCGACGAGGCGCGGCCACGGGCGGACGCGCTGGTCACTGCGCTGCCCGGCGTCCTGCTCGCGATCGTCACCGCCGACTGCGCGCCCGTGCTCCTCGCCGACCGCGAGGCGGGCGTCGTCGGCGCGGCGCATGCGGGGTGGCGCGGAGCACATGGCGGCGTGATCGAGAACACGGTCGAAGCGATGATCGGGCTGGGTGCCGCGCGCGAGAGCATCGCGGCGGCGATCGGCCCGTGCATCGCGCAGCCGAGCTACGAGGTCGACGACGGATTTCGGGCGCAGTTCGCCGAGGCGGATGCGCCTTTCTTCGCACCCGGCGCGCCTGGGCACTGGCAGTTCGACTTGCCCGGCTACGTCGCCGCGCGGCTGGACCGGGCGGGTGTCCGGCAGGTCGAGGCAATGGGCTGCGACACCTATGCCGACCCTGCGCGGTTCTATTCCTACCGCCGTGCGACCCATCGCGGCGAGGCGAATTACGGGCGGCTCATCTCGCTCGTCGGGTGGCCCGGCTAGCCTTCCCGCCATCCGAAAAAGGCGGTTGGCAGCACCGGTTTTCGCAGCTACAGGCCGCCCAAACCGGCACCGCAGGGGGCCCCGCCTGCCCTTGCGCAGGTGGCGGCCGCAAGGGGGTTCTCCCTACCGGCAGCGGAGCCGGATCAAGGCAAGATACGTCTGAACAAGGCAGGGCTAATGGCTGATACGACTGGCGCCGCGACACCTGATATCGTCGCCGACCCCAACGCTTCGGGGGGTGACGACGGGGTCCGTCGGCGCGATTTCATCAACATCGCGGCAGTGAGCGCCGCGGGTTTCGGCGGCGTGGCCGTGCTCTACCCGCTGGTCAGCCAGATGGCCCCTTCGGCCGACGTGCTCGCCGAAAGCACCACCGAAGTCGACGTTTCGGCGATCGAGCCGGGCCAGGCGATCAAGGCGATCTTCCGCAAGCAGCCGCTGTTCGTCCGCCGGCTGACCCCGGCCGAGATGCAGGCGGCCGAAGCGGTCGACGTGTCCTCGCTGCGCGATCCGCAGACACTGTCGGAGCGGACCAAGGAAGGCCACGGCGACGTGCTCGTCACAATGGGCGTCTGCACCCACCTCGGCTGCGTGCCGCTGGGTGCCGCCGAGGGTGAGAACAAGGGCGAATTCGGCGGGTACTTCTGCCCCTGCCACGGTTCGCACTACGACACGGCGGCGCGCATCCGCAAAGGCCCGGCGCCGACGAACCTCGAGGTGCCCGAGTACGAATTCACTTCCGACACCGTGATCACGGTCGGCTGAGGAGCGAGAGACAAACCATGAGCTTTCCCTGGGCCAAGGAATATACCCCGACCAATCCGGTCGCGAAGTTCTTCGACGAGAAGCTGCCTCTGCCGCGGCTCGTCTACAACGCGGTGGGCGCCGGCTATCCGGTGCCGCGCAATCTCAACTATATGTGGAATTTCGGCGTGCTCGCCGGCTTCTGCCTGGTGCTGCAGATCGTCACCGGAATCGTCCTGGCGATGCACTATGCGGGCAACGCCACGATCGCGTTCGATTCGGTCGAGCACATCATGCGCGACGTCAACTGGGGCTGGCTGATGCGCTATTCCCACGCCAACGGCGCGAGCTTCTTCTTCATCGTCATCTACCTGCACATCTTCCGCGGCTTCTACTACTCGTCGTACAAGGCCCCGCGCGAGATGGTCTGGCTGCTGGGCGTGGTCATCTTCCTGCTGATGATGGCGACCGCCTTCATGGGCTACGTGCTGCCGTGGGGCCAGATGAGCTTCTGGGGCGCCAAAGTCATCACCGGCCTTTTCGGTGCAATCCCGGTGGTCGGCGAACCGCTGCAGATCTGGCTGCTGGGCGGCTACGCGCCCGACGACGCGGCGCTGAATCGGTTCTTCTCGCTCCACTTCCTGCTGCCGTTCGTGATCGCGGGCGTGGTGATCCTCCACATCTGGGCGCTGCACATTCCCGGTTCCTCGAACCCGACCGGGGTCGAGGTGAAGAGCGAGAGCGACACCGTGCCGTTCCACCCCTACTACACGGCGAAGGACGGCTTCGGGCTCGGCGTGGTGCTGATCCTGTTCGCGATCATGGTGTTCTTCCTGCCGAACGCGCTCGGACACCCCGACAACTATATCGAGGCGAACCCGCTCTCGACCCCGGCGCACATCGTCCCCGAATGGTACTTCTGGCCGTTCTACGCGATCCTGCGCGCCTTCACGATGGACTTCATCCTGCCGGCGAAGCTGTGGGGCGTGCTCGCCATGTTCGCCGCGATCCTCATGTGGTTCTTCCTGCCCTGGCTCGACCGTTCGCCGGTGCGCAGCGGCCACTTCCGTCCGCTGTTCCGCAAGTTCTTCTGGTTCGGCCTGCTGCCGTGCATGGCGGTGCTGTTCTATTGCGGCGGCGCCCCGGCCGAAGAACCCTACGTGATGCTGAGCCAGCTCGCGACCGCCTACTACTTCCTCCACTTCCTCGTGATCTTGCCGCTCGTCTCCTCGTTCGAGAAGCCCGAGCCGCTGCCCTATTCGATCACCGAGGCCGTGCTGGGGTCGGACAAGAAGGCCGTGCTCGGCGAAAACACCACGCCCGCGACCTGAGGACGAGAGAAAGAGAAACGCAATGATCCGGCCTATCGCAATCCTCGTCGGTCTCGGCTTCAGCATCGTGGTGCTGCTGGCTTTCGTCACGGGCGCCTACACCTGGGCGACCGAGGAAGCCCAGCACACGGCCGAGCACGAGTTCCACCTCGCGCCCGAGGGCCCCGCAGGCGGCTTCGCGCATGACGGCCCCGTGGGCACGTGGGACGTCGCGCAGCTCCAGCGCGGGTACCAGGTCTACAAGGAAGTCTGCTCGGCCTGTCACGGCCTCAAGAACGTCGCCATCCGCGATCTCGCGGGCATCGGCTACAGCGAAGGCCAGATCAAGGCCGAGGCGGCCAGCTATCAGGTCCCCGGGATCAATCCCGACACCGGCGAGGCAACCTTCCGTCCGGGCCTTCCGACCGACTATTTCCCGTCGCCCTATCCCAATGCGGTTGCGGCCGCGGCGGCGAACAACAACGCGGTTCCGCCCGATCTCTCGCTGATGACGAAGGCGCGCCACCACGGTCCGGAATACGTCTATTCGCTGCTGACCGGCTATGGGCCCGTTCCGGCGGAACTGACCGAGGAGTTCCCCGATTTCGAGACTCCGACCGGCCTGCACTTCAACCGCTACTTCCCGAACCTCAACCTCGCCATGGCGCCGCCGCTGACGGCCGACGGTCAGGTGACCTATGCCGAAGGCAACCCGGCGCCGACGATCCGCCAGATGAGTGCGGACGTCGCCGCGTTCCTGACCTGGACGGCGGAGCCCAAGCTCGTCGAACGGCGCCAGACGGGATGGCCGGTGCTGGGCTTCCTGATCTTCGCCACGATCCTGGCCTTCCTTGCAAAGAAGCAGGTCTGGTCGAGCGTGAAGCCCCGCCGCGAAGACGGCTGATCGCCTTCGCGAGCGAAGCAATCGAGCGCCCCTCCATCCACGCGATGCGAGGGGCGTTTGCTTTCGGGAGAACCGAATGAGCCCCGCAGACCTGAAGGCGCTGGTACGCACGGTGCCGGACTTTCCCGCGCGCGGGATCCAGTTCCGCGACGTGACCACGCTGATCGGTCACGGCGCGGGGTTCGCAGCGGCGGTCGGCCACCTCGCGGACCGGGCACGCGACGCGGGGGCCGAGGCGATTGCCGGGATGGAGGCGCGCGGGTTCATCTTCGGCGCTGCGGTCGCGGTCGAGCTCGGGGTCGGCTTCGTCCCGGTCCGCAAGCCGGGCAAGCTGCCCGTCGCGACCATCGGCATCGATTACGCGCTCGAATACGGCAGCGACCGGCTGGAAATCGATCCCGAGGCGATCGGACAGGGGCAAAACGTCGTCATCGTCGACGATCTGATCGCGACCGGCGGAACCGCGCTTGCCACCGCCGAACTCCTGCGCAAGGCCGGTGCACGCGCCGACCACGCGCTGTTCGCGATCGACCTGCCCGAGCTGGGCGGCGCGGCCCGTCTGCGCGCGGCGGGCGTCGCGGTCGATGCCCTCATGGCCTTCGAAGGCGAATGATTCTCGTCCGCGAGGGATAGAACCGCGGCGCCGCGCGTTCTGCGGGGGGACGGCCAACCAAACGGATCGAACCGGGGGCAATGGAAGAACAGGCACTCGTCATAGCGCTGGTGGGCGTGCTCGGCATCGGTGCCCAGTGGATCGCATGGCGAACCGGCTGGCCCGCGATCGTGCTCATGCTGGCGGCGGGTTTTCTCGCAGGTCCGATCCTCGGCATCATCGATCCCGAAGCCGCTTTCGGCGAACTGCTCGAACCGATGGTCGCCATCGGGGTCGCGCTGATCCTGTTCGAAGGCGGGCTGAGCCTGGACCTGCGCGAGTTGCGCCATGCAGGCGACGGCGTCTGGCGTCTGGTCCTGTTCGGCGTCCCGATCGGCTGGATCATGGGCAGTCTCGCCGGCTACTATGTCGCCGGACTGGTATGGCCCGTCGCCATCCTCTTCGCCGGTATTTTGGTCGTGACCGGCCCAACGGTCGTCCTGCCGATGCTACGCCAATCGAGCGTGCAGACGCGCCCGGCCGCGATCCTCAAGTGGGAAGCTATCGTCAACGATCCGATCGGCGCACTTTGCGCGGTCATCGCCTACGAGTACTTCCGACTGGTCGCCGAGACGCCCGGGGCCTCGGTGTTCGAGGTGGTCCCGCCGATGATTCTCGCCGCCGCGCTCGCGGGCGGTCTGGGCTATGCGGCCGCGCGCTTCGTTGCCTGGTCGTTTCCGCGCGGGGCCATCCCCGAATATCTCAAGGTACCGGTGCTGCTGACGCTGGTCGTGGGCGTCTTCGTGCTGTCGAACAAGATCGAGCACGAGGCCGGGCTGGTCGCGGTGACCGTCATGGGCATTGCGCTGGCGAACATGAACGTGTCGAGCCTGCGCTCCATCCATCCGTTCAAGCAGAACATTGCGGTCCTGCTGGTCTCGGGCATATTCATCCTGCTGTCGGCCTCGCTCGACTACGAGGAGCTCAGCTATCTCAACTGGCGCTTCGGGCTGTTCCTGATCGCCCTGCTGTTCCTCGTCCGCCCGGTGACGATCCTCGTCAGCCTCCTGTTCAGCTCGGTCCCGTGGAACGAGCGCCTGTTCCTCGCCTGGAT
>CAMPGP010000118.1 GCA_946885545.1 uncultured Altererythrobacter sp. | reverse complement strand
CGAGCGTCGGGCTTTCCCAGTCGTCCTCGACGAAGCGGATGTCGTGCTTCAGCGGGTCGATGCCGATGACGCGCCGGCTCTCGAGGTAGAGGTCCTGGATGTCGTGCGGGCTCGGCTGCAGGATGACCTGATACTGGTAGTAGTGCTGGAGCCGGTTGGGGTTCTCGCCGTAGCGACCGTCGGTCGGGCGGCGGCAGGGCTGTACGAAGGCCGCGTTCCACGGCTCCGGCCCCAGCGCGCGCAGCGTCGTCGCGGTGTGGAAGGTGCCCGCGCCCATGCGCATGTCGTAGGGCTGGAGGATCAGGCACCCGTGCGCGCTCCAGAAATCGTGGAGCGCGAGGATCATGTCCTGAAAGCTGCTGGCAGGGTTCCGGTCCATCGCGCCGGGCCATGGCGCAGCCGCGAAATCGGGTCAATGGAGAGGTGCGCCACAGGGCATAAAGACAGGTAAGTACGACACGATGTCAGGTTATGTTGACACAGTCAGCGAATCGCGACATATAGTCAGGCATACCTGACATACCCAGACCGCGAGAAAAGCGCCGCAATGCCCTACGATCCCAAGGCCACCACCAATCGCGACTGGGCGAAGATCCATCTCAACATGAGCTTCGTCGTACTCGTGAGCCTCGCGGTTCTGCTGCTCGTACGGTTCGGGGCGATAGAGGATGGGTACGGCGCGATCGGTGTCACGTTCACGGTTCTGTCGCTGCTGGTCATGTTCCTCTCGCGCAAGGCGGACGAGTACACGCTTTCGCTATGGTCTGCGGCGGCGAACGCCGGGTTCATGGCCGCGGTCTGCTGGACGCTCTTCGCGCCGTTCCTCGAAGGGTTTTTCGACGGTCTTCTGGCGAGGGAGCGCGGGATGGAATGGCCATCGGACGTGGGGATTTACTTCGCGATCACGGTGTTCCTGATCGCCTTCAACTGGAAGCGCCTGCGCGGCAGCGCCTGACGAGACCGACGGAGCATAAAAGATGCCTTACGATCCCCAGGCGCCGACCAGTGTCGCAACCACCAGTATTTTCAACATGGCGTGGACCGGACTGGCGGCAAACGTCGTGTTGCTCGTTGGCTATCTGAAGGGAAGCGACGTTCTTGCGACCGCGACGCTAGCCATAACCGGCGCAATCATCGCCGTGCTGATGTTCAGCAATCGCGTCGACGAACACTTCAGCGCAGTGCGCAACACGGGGTTGCGGTGGGGCATGTCGGTGATCGCGCTCTATCTGTTCGCGGGCGCGATGGTGTCGCTGGCAACGGGCGCGCAACGCCTCGGGTTTTATACCGCGGCGGGCGAGTGGCCCGATTTTGCGCGCGGAGGTCCCGGGCTTGTCGCGGACGGGTATCTCCTGGCGATTGTCGCCGGGCTGGCCTTCCACCTCGGCTTCGCCTGGGCACGACTTCGTGGATCGGCACGCAGGTGAAGAACCGCCTCAAGGTGCTGCGCGCCGAGCGCGACTGGAGCCAGGCCGAGCTGGCGATGCAGCTCGACGTTTCGCGACAGGCGGTGAACGCGATCGAGACGGGCAAGCACGATCCATCGCTGCCACTCGCGTTTCGCATCGCGCGATTGTTCGAACTTTCGATCGAGGAGATTTTCGATGACCAGGTCTGACGAAGCGAACCGCGCGCCGGCCAGTACTATGGGGCAAGTCGTCATCATGATTCTGGCGGGCCTGCTTGCGGTCTTCGCCATGGGACTTGCTGCCGGGATGATCACCGCTGCTTCGGAACATGACGGGCCGCATTCCCTGGCCTTCTACGGCGTCCTGGCATTTGTAGCCTTGATGTTCGTCGGCTCGATATGGTTGCTGGTTCGCAACCGGGTGGCCATCAGTTTGCCCAGCAGCCCGCGAATGCGGAAGACCGGCGTGATTCTCTATGCTTGCGCCGCTCTCGGTCTGATATCCGGCGCTGCGCTGACCATCATCGAAGGACCCGAGGGCCTCGGAATCGATACGCTCGCTTCGCCCGACCCGTCGATCTCACCCGCGGGCGCGTATTTCCTGCTCGCGACGCTGCTGGCCACGCTGGTGCTTTCGGTGCGCTGGCACATGCTGCTCGACGAGCACGAGCGCACCGCATACGACTTCGGCGCGGTCGCCGCGATCTACCTGTATTTCATACTCAGCGCCGGCTGGTGGGTGCTCGCGATAGGCGGGCTCGCGCCGGCTCCCGATGGCGTGATCATCTTCTGGCTGGTTATGGCGGCCTGGCTGATCGGATGGCTCGTCCGCCGATATCGATGACCCTCAATCCAAGAACGACTATCATCCCACCATCGAAGGAAACCGACATGCACAAGCTCGCCAAATCCCTCGCCGCGACGGCCTCCGCTCTCGCTTTCGTCCTCGCAACACCGGCCTGCGGGGACGAAACCGCGCCCGCACCCGAAGTTGCGGCCGATCCTGCATCGCCTGCGCTGTGGAAGGTCGCGGACGAGGACACCACGATCTGGCTGTTCGGCACCGTCCACGCCCTGCCGCAGGGCATCGAGTGGTATCACGGGCCGGTGGCCGAGGCGCTGGGCGCTTCCGACACGCTCGTGACCGAGATCGAGATGACGCCCGAAACCGCCACGACGATGCAACAGATCGTCATGACCAAGGGCGTGCTGCCCGAAGGCGAGACGCTGCGAGGCATGCTGACCGAGGACCAGCGCGCGACTTACGAGTCCGCGCTGGCCAAGGTCGACCTTCCGGCGGGCGCGTTCGACCGGTTCGAGCCGTGGTACGGCGCGATGATGATGGCGATGCTGCCGCTGCTCAAGCAGGGCTATTCGGCCGAGGCGGGGGTCGAGCAGGTGCTCGTGACCAACGCGCGCGAGGACCTGGGGCGCGAGGCGCTGGAGACAGTCGAGCAGCAGCTCGAGCTGTTCGACGGACTGCCCGAGGACGCACAGGTCGAATTCCTGATGGAGACGGTTGAAGGCGTCGACGAGATCAAGGCGATGCTCGACGCGATGGTCGCCGAATGGGCCGAGGGCGATGCCTACGAACTCGCGCGGCTGATGAACGAGGGGATGGACGATCCGCTGCTCGCCGAGCGCCTGCTCTATGCGCGCAACGCCAACTGGGCGCAGTGGATCGACGGACGGCTCGATGCGCCGGGTACGGTGTTCGTCGCGGTCGGCGCCGGGCATCTCGCGGGTGACGAGAGCGTGCAGGACAAGCTCGCCGAGATCGGAATCGAGACCACCAGGGTCCAGTGATGCGCCTGGCTTCCTTGCTGGCGGCGCTGCTGACGCTCGCCGCCTGCAAAGCGGAGCCGCCGCCGGAATTCTCCGGCCCGCCCTCGCCCGCACTGTTCGAAATCACCTCTCCGGACGGCGCGGTCGAAGGGTGGATGTTCGGCACCATCCATTCCCTGCCCGATGGGGTCGAATGGAAGACCGAGCCCCTCTCCCAGGCGCTCGCGCAGGCCGACCTGCTGGTGGTCGAGGTACGCGACCTCGGCGATGC
Organism: uncultured Altererythrobacter sp.; assembly: GCA_946885545.1. The sequence continues at coordinate 3,431 of CAMPGP010000118.1, read as the reverse complement.
GGCGGCCATGCGGAAGGCCTTCGCCGCACGCGCCTATACCGCCGGGCAGGTGCCTGTGACCGACAAGGTCCCCTCCGCCAAGCGCGACGCGCTGCGCGCGATCCTGACCGAACACGGCCTTTCTCCGAAGACCTTCGCCGAAATGGAGACCTGGGCCGCGGCGCTGACCCTCGCGCAATATGCCACCACGGGCGACGCTGCGAATGGGGTGGACCGCGCACTGATCGGCGAGATGCCGCGAGCCGAGGTGATCGAACTCGAAGGAGCGACGCGGCAGCTCGATACTTTCGATCGTCTGCCCGAAAACGAGCAGCGCGATATGCTCGCGGCGGTGGTCGCGGACACGGCTGGCGCGCGCGCGAATCCGTACAGACACGCGGTGGACTGGTATCGCGGCCGGATAGACCACCTCGCCGACCCTGCGACCAGCGCCCTGCTCGCCGATCCCGAACTGCGCGAGGCACTCTATACGGCGCGCAATCGTGACTGGTCTGGCCGGATCGCGGCGATCCTGGAGGGCGCGCCGCAACCAATGGTCGCCGTCGGCGCCGCGCACCTGGCGGGCGAGGACGGGCTGCCCGCGCTGCTGATCGCCCGCGGATACGGGGTGCGGCGTATCCAGTAGAATTACCCTTGGCCTGACGCTTCCTGATACGAGGCGGCGCTTGCAATTGCGCGGGCAAGCGCTATAGGCGCGCGCTTCCGGCCATGGTCATCCCTGGAGGCGTGGCGGAAACCTGTACTCAATTTGCATTTCGAAAGGTACGCGACATGAGCGACGCTCTGACCCTGCCGGCCGAGACGCGCGATCGGGCTGGCAAGGGAGCCTCCCGTGCACTGCGTCGCGAAGGCCGTGTCCCCGCCGTGATCTACGGCGGCAAGGAAGAACCCACCCCGATCCACGTCGAGGAAAAGCTGCTCCGCAAGCAGCTCGGCTCCGGCCACTTCATGAACTCGATCGTCGAGGTCGAACTGGGCGGCAAGAAGTTCCGCACCCTGCCCAAGGACGTCGCGTTCCACCCGGTTTCCGACCGCCCGATCCACGTCGACTTCCTGCGCCTCGCGAAGGGTGCCAAGGTCGACGTCAACGTGCCGGTCGTATTCTCGAACGAAGAGAAGAGCCCCGGCCTCAAGAAGGGCGGCGTGCTCAACATCGTTCGCCACGAGCTCGAGCTGGTGTGCGACATGGACAAGATCCCGAGCGAGATCGTGATCGACGTCACCGGCAAGGAAGTCGGCGATTCGATCCACATCAGCGAAGTGACGCTGCCCGAGGGTTCGGAAAGCGCGATCACGGACCGCGACTTCACCATCGCCACGCTGGTGGCCCCGTCGGCGCTCAAGAAGGCCGAAGGCGCCGAGAGCGCGGATGAAGCCGCTGCCGACGAAGTCCCTGCCAGCGAGCAGAGCGACGACGAAGGCGAAGCCGAAGAGGGCGGCGAGGAGTAATTCTCCCTCCCCCGTTCGGGCATTCATTCGAAGCGCCGGTCCAGCGATGGGCCGGCGCTTTGTCTTTGTGCGCCCGCTTGTCTATCTCCCGCGCCGCGATACCATCGCAGCGAACCGCGTGATCCGGGAGAGACCAGCTTGAGCGATACCGATACCGTCCCCGTTCCCCGTGAAGCCCGGGAGCGCACCGGCTGCACGCTCGAGCAGTACGAGGCGATGTACCGCCGCAGCATCGACGAGCCCGACGCGTTCTGGGCCGAGCAGGCTGAGCGGCTCGACTGGTTCCACAGCCCGACCAAGATCGCCGACTGGAGCTTCGACCCGGTCGACATCCGCTGGTTCGAGGATGGCACGCTCAACATCTGCCACAACGCGGTCGACCGGCATGTCGACGCCGGACACGGCGAGACGGTCGCGCTGATCTTCGAGCCCGACGATCCGCATGGCGAAGTGCGCAAGCTGACTTACGCCGATCTCCAGCGCGAGACGATCCGCATGGCGAACACGCTCAAGGCGATGGGCGTAGCCAGGGGCGACCGCGTGACGATCTACATGCCGATGATCCCCGAAGGCGCGATTGCGATGCTCGCCTGCGCGCGGATCGGCGCGGTGCATTCGGTGATCTTTGGCGGCTTCTCCCCCGACGCGATCGCGGGGCGGATCGAGGACTGCGCGAGCGACTGGGTCGTCACCGCCGACGAGGGCCTGCGCGGATCGAAGACCGTTCCGCTCAAGGCCAATGTCGACGCCGCGCTGGAGAAGGTTTCGGCGAAGGCGGTGCTGGTGGTGCGGCACACGGGCGGCGCGGTGTCGATGACCGAGGGCCGCGATCACTGGTATCACGAGCTGTCGCAAGGCGTGGGCGAGGAATGCCCGTGCGAGCCGATGAACGCCGAAGACCCGCTGTTCATCCTCTACACCTCCGGCTCGACCGGAAAGCCCAAGGGCGTGCTCCATACGACCGGCGGCTACGCGGTGTGGACCGAGACGACGTTCCGCACCGTGTTCGACTATCGCCCGGGCGAGGTGTGGTGGTGCAGCGCCGATATCGGCTGGGTCACCGGGCACAGCTACATCGTCTACGGCCCGCTGCAGAACGGCGCGACCGCGCTGATGTTCGAAGGGGTGCCCAACTATCCCGACCACGACCGCTTCTGGGCGGTGTGCGAGAAGCACGAGGTCAACCTGTTCTACACCGCCCCGACCGCGATCCGCGCGCTGATGCGCGAAGGCAAGACGCATGTGGAGAAGCACGACCTGTCCAGCCTGCGCCTGCTCGGCACCGTGGGCGAACCGATCAATCCCGAGGCGTGGCGCTGGTATCACGACACCGTGGGCAAGGGCGCAGTGCCGGTGGTCGACACGTGGTGGCAGACCGAGACCGGCGGGGTGATGATTACCACCCTGCCCGGTGCGCACGACATGAAGCCGGGCAGCGCGGGCAAGCCGTTCTTCGGCGTCTGCCCCGAGCTTGTCGACGGCGACGGGGCGGTTCTGGACGGCGCGGCGAGCGGCAACCTGTGCATCACGCGAAGCTGGCCCGGCCAGGCGCGGACGGTCTACGGCGATCACGAGCGTTTCGTGCAGACCTATTTCAGCACCTATCGCGGCAAGTACTTCACCGGCGACGGCTGCCGCCGCGACGCCGACGGCTACTACTGGATCACCGGGCGGGTCGACGACGTGATCAATGTCAGCGGCCACCGAATGGGCACCGCCGAGGTCGAGAGCGCGCTGGTGCTCCATGCCAAGGTCGCCGAGGCCGCGGTGGTCGGCTTCCCGCACGACATCAAGGGTCAGGGCATCTACTGCTACGTCACACTCAACGCGGGCGAAGATGACGACGAGGATCTCGCCGCCGAACTGCGCCAGTGGGTGCGCAAGGAGATCGGCCCGATCGCCACGCCCGACCACTTGCACTTCACCCCCGCCCTGCCCAAGACCCGTAGCGGCAAGATCATGCGGCGCATCCTGCGCAAGAT
>CAMPGP010000117.1 GCA_946885545.1 uncultured Altererythrobacter sp. | reverse complement strand
CGCGCGGCGGACGAACAGGTCCCGGTGATGACGCTGGAGGTGCAGCAGATGCTGCTCGACTGGCATCGCGCCGACGCGGACGGGCTCGGCAGCGGGATCACCGCCATGCCGAGCATGCACGTCGCGATCGCGTTCCTCTTCTGGCTCGCGGTGCGGGAGGTCTCGCAGCGCGGCGGCCGCTGGATGCTGACGTTCCTCGCACTGATCTGGATCGGCTCGGTCCACCTCGCCTACCACTACGCGGTCGACGGGCTCGTCTCGATCGCGCTTGTCGCACTGCTGTGGTGGTTGTCGCGTAAGATCCTCGCCGGGTGGGACGCCTTGCTCGCTCAGGCCGCCTTGCGCACGAACACCGTTCCGGCCGAATAGCCCGCCCCGAAGCTGCAGATCAGGCCCGTGTCGCCTGGCTCGAGATCCTCGCTGTGGAGGTGGAAGGCGATGATCGAGCCCGCGCTCGAGGTGTTGCCGTAGGTATCGAGTACGGTCGGGCTCTCGTCCTCGTTCGCCTCGTGCCCGAGCACGCGCTGCGCGATCAGCCGGTTCATCCCCGCATTGGCCTGGTGCAGCCACAGCCGACGCAAGGCCTGCGGATCGATCCCGAGACGCTCCGCCTCGTCGACGATCATCTGCGCGACCATCGGGACGACTTCCTTGAACACCTTGCGCCCTTCCTGGACGAAAAGCTTGTCGGGCGTGTCGGCGGATTCGGGATGCGCGCGGTTCAGGAAGCCGAAGTTGTTGCGGATGTTGTTCGAGAACACCGTCTTCAGCCGCGTGCCGAGAATGTCCCAGTGCGCAGCCGGGGCCATCGCCGCGTCCTCCACCAGCACCGCGGTCGCCACGTCGCCGAAGATGAAGTGACTGTCGCGGTCGCGCCAGTTGAGGTGCCCGCTGGTGATCTCGGGGCTGACCACCAGCACGCTGCGCGCATTGCCCGCGCGGATGTAATCGGCGGCGGTCTGGATGCCGAAGGTGGCCGACGAGCAAGCGACGTTCATGTCGAACCCGAAGCCGTCGATCCCCAGCGCCTGCTGAATCTCGATCGCCATCGCCGGATAGGGCCGCTGCATGTTCGAGGCGGCGCACAGGACCGCGTCGACATCCGCGGCGTCGCGCCCCGCCCGCGCCAGCGCGTCCTTCGCCGCGGCAACGCCGATCTCGGCGAGGATCGAGAGCTCCTCGTTCGGCCGTTCCGCCCATCGCGGCGCCATGACCGCAGGATCGAGCACCGGCGCCTTGGCCATCACGTGCCGCGACTTGATCCCGCTCGCCTTCTCGATGAACTCGACCGAGCTCGGCTCCAGCGCCGGAACCGCGCCCACGGCGATCGCGTCGGCATGTTCGGCGTTGTGTCGCTCGACATAGGCGTTGAAGCTCGCGACGAGTTCCTCGTTGCTGATGCTGTATTCCGGCGTGAACAGGCCGGTCGCGGAAATCACGGGATGCGCGGTTTGCATCGGGCTCAACTAATGTGGTGCCGGGCAAGCGGCAAGCGCGCTGCGCCCGTCACGGTTCACAAAGTCGGCCCCCTTGGCTAGGCTGGCCACCTACCAAAAATCGGGGATCGCTCATGAATACGCGCCTTGCCGCCACCGTCGCCTTGCTTCTCGCCTCGCCCGCGTTCGCGCAGGAAGATCCGGCGCCCGACGCGCAGATCGAGGCGGGCAACCTGACGGAAACGGTGCGCACGCTCGCCTCCGATCTGTTCGAGGGCCGCGCGCCAGGTACCGTAGGAGAAGAGCGGACCATCGGCTACCTGATCGGCCGATTGCAGGCTCTGGGGCTGGAGCCCGGCGGCGAGGATGGCGGATGGACCCAGCAGGTGCCGCTTCTGCGGACGCAACTCGGCGCGCCCAGCAAGCTCGCCTTCACCCGTGCCGGCGCGGCGCAGCCGCTCGAATTCCTGACCGACATCTACGTCTCCACGCTCCAGCCGAACGATGCTGCGCGTATCGACGACGCGCCGCTGGTCTTCGTCGGCTACGGCGTCCACGCGCCCGAGCGCGGATGGGACGACTTCAAGGGGGTCGACCTCGAGGGCAAGGTCGCGGTGTTCCTCGTCAACGACCCTGATTTTCACGCCGCCGAGGGCGAGCCCGTCGCAGGCAAGTTCGGCGACCGGACGATGACCTACTACGGCCGCTGGACCTACAAGTTCGAGGAAGCCGCGCGGCGCGGCGCGGTCGCCGCGCTGATCGTGCACGAAACCGAAGGCGCGGGCTACGGCTGGAACGTGGTCGAGAGCCCACGTGGCGAAAACTACGATGTCGTGCGCGATCCCGCGGACATCACCAGCCTCGCGCTGCAGGGCTGGATCTCGGGCGAGACCGCGCAAGCGCTGTTCGACAACGCAGGTCTCGACCTCGCCGCATTGAGCGAGGCCGCACGGCGTGACGATTTCGAACCCGTCGACATGGAAACCACCCTCGCCGCCCAATTCCCTGTCGAGCACGAAGTGGTCGAGAGCCGCAACGTTCTGGCCAAAATCGCCGGAAGCGAACGTCCCGACGAGACCGTTATCTACGGCGCGCACTGGGACGCCTACGGCAAGGGCGAGCCCGACGCCCAGGGCCGTATTTATCGCGCCGGTGCCAACGACGACGCGCTCGGCGTGGCGGGGCTGTTCGAGATCGCCCGCGCCTTCGAGGCGGCTCCCCGGCCCGAGCGCAGCGTGGTCTTCGCGTTCTGGACCGCCGAGGAACGCGGGCTGCTCGGCTCCGAATACTACGCAGCGAACCCGATCTATCCGATCGAGAAGACGGTGGCGAACCTCGGGCTCGACATTCTCCAAACCGCGGGGCGCGCGAAAGACGTAATTCTCGTCGGCAAGGGGCAGAGTACGCTGGAAGGCGATCTCGCCCGTTTCGCCGAGGCGCAGGGCCGCACGGTGAGCCAGGAAAGCCTGCCGGAACGCGGGCTCTTCTACCGCGCGGACCACTTCAGCTTTGCCAAACGTGGCGTGCCCGTGCTGCTGATGATGGGGATCGCGGGCGCGTCCGATCTGGTCGATGGCGGCACCGCCGTCGGGCAGGCCTGGGTCGATGACTACACCGGCAATTGCTACCACGCCGCCTGCGACGCGTGGAGCGAGGAGTGGAACCTCGACGGTGCCGTGCAGGACATCGCGCTGTTCCATGCGATCGGCGACGACCTCGCCCGCTCCGACCGCTGGCCCGGCTGGCAGGAGGGATCCGAATTCAAGGCGATCCGCGAAGAAAGCGCTGCGGCGCGGGAGTGAATTGCAGCGCGAGGCAGGTGGTGGGCAGGGCTGGATTGACCTTCGGCCGTCTCCGCGGCCTGCGGCCGCTCCGGCTCGAACCAGCATCGGCGCGGATGCGCCGAAACGCTGGTTCACCGCCGTTCCGCAAGCGGTCAGCGCTGCGCTGCTCTAGAGACCGAAGGCAAGTGGTGGACAGGGCTGGATTCGAACCAGCGTACGCTTGCGCGGGCAGATTTACAGTCTGCTGCCTTTAACCACTCGGCCACCTGTCCACATGCCTGGCTTGCGGGATTTGGCGCCCTGCCGAAGCGGGTGCCCTTGCCGAGAGGCGCCCCTTTGGCGAAGCGGCGCTTGCCTGTCAATGGGGCCGCTGGCATGGGCCGGACGATGATCGAACAGGGAGTTTCCAGTGGCCAAAGGTGACCGCAAGCGGGCGTTGCGCGGACGTGCCGGGCGTATGCAGGGCGGGCGTGGCAGCGGGCGCGCCAGCACCGGGCAGGTGCGGCTGTGGGGCCGCCATGCAGTCGAAGCGGCGCTGATGAACCCGGCACGCAACCATCGCAAGCTGTGGGCGACGCGCGAAGGCGTGGAATCGCTCGACGGAGAACTGCCGGCCGATTTCCCGGTCGAGTACGCCGATGTCGCCGATCTCGGCCGGCTCGTCGCGCGCGACGCGCCGCATCAGGGGCTGGTGCTCGAATGCGCCGCGCTGGAGGACGTTCATCTCGACGATATCCTCTCGTCGGACCCCCGCCGCCCGCTGGTCGTGCTCGACCAGGTCACCGATCCGCACAACGTCGGCGCGATCCTGCGCTCTGCCGCGGCGTTCGATGCATGCGCGATCGTCACGCAGGACCGGCACGCGCCGCCGGAATCGGGTGTCGTCGCCAAGTCCGCCTCTGGCGCGCTCGAAGTCGTGCCGTGGGTTCGCGTGGTGAACCTGGCACGCGCGCTCGAAAGCGCGGCGGAAGCCGGATACTGGCGCATCGGGCTCGCGGGCGAGGCCGAGGCGACGCTCGCCGAGGCGCTGCCTGAAGGCCCGGTCGCTCTCGTCCTCGGGGCGGAGGGCGAAGGCATGCGGCACAACATCACCGGGCACTGCGACGCGCTCGCGCGGCTGCCGATCAGCGAGCGCATGGAAAGCCTCAACGTATCCAATGCGGCGGCGATAGCGTTATATGCGGTGGCGACGCGCAAGGGGGCGTGATCGTTCGATTCGAGGGGGCCTCGCGATGTTCGCTGCCGCTACCTTTCACCGCGCTGCGCGGGCGATCGCCGCGGGCGCTTCCGCGCTCCTGCTCACCGGTTGCCTGCTTTCGCCGGGCGCGTTCACCTCGCAGCTCGACCTCCGCAAAGATGGCACGTTCGCCTACAGCTACGAGGGCGAGATATACCTGCTCGCGCTGAGCAAGCTGGCCGAACTCGGCAGCAAGATGGAGAATGCCGAGGCCGAGTTCATCGAGCAGCCCTGCTACGAGGAAGACACGTTCGAAGAGCGCGCCTGCACGGAAGCGGAGCTGGCGCAGCAGCGGAAGGACTGGGACGAGCAGCTCGCCGTGCGAAAGAGCGAGCAGGAGCGCGAGGCCGAGATGATGCGCGCGATGCTCGGCGGGATCGATCCGGCCGATCCCGAAGCGGCGCAGGAACTGGCCGGGCGCCTCGAACGGCAGGCCGGATGGGAAACGGTCGAATACAAGGGCGACGGCCTCTTTCAGGTCGCGTTCCGGATCGAGGGCGACCTCGACCACGACTTCGTGTTCCCCACGATCGAGCGCCTGCCGATGTCGAATTTCTTCGTCCTCGTCGCCCTGCGCGACGGCGGCACCGTGCGCGTCGATGCACCTGGTTTCGCGGCGCAGAGCGGCGGGAACCCGTTCCAGGGAATGATGGCGGGCATGGCGGGCGCGTTCGCGGGCGACAGCGCGACGGACGAGCAGATGCCACTGATCCCCGAGCTCGACGGCACCTTCCGCGTGGTGACCGACGGCGAGATCCTCGCCAACAACACCGACGAGGGTCCGGCGGAGGGGCCGGCGGGCAGCGTGCTCGAATGGCAGGTCAACCAGCGCACTCAGGTCGCACCGACCGCGCTCGTCAGGCTGTCGGACTGAGGCCCGACACGACGAAGCCGCGCTCACCGGTCGGGGCGAGCGCGGCTTGCGTGATCGGGCGGGAGCGCGGGTCCGGCCCGCGCAGCCATCAGTCCTCGCTCAGTTGACGCTGTCCTTGAGGCCCTTGCCGGCCTTGAACTTGGGCTGGTTCGACGCCTTGATCGTCATCGGCTCACCGGTGCGCGGATTGCGACCCGTCGAGGCCTTGCGGCGCGCGACCGAGAACGTTCCGAATCCGACCAGACGCACTTCGTCGCCCTTGGAGAGCGACTTGGTGATCGCGTCGAACACACCCTCGACGGCGCTCGAAGCGTCGCTCTTGGAAAGTCCGCTGGTGTCCGCGACGGCGCTGATCAGATCGTTCTTGTTCATTCTGGGAACCCCCTAGAGTCGAGTATGAAACGGGTTTCGGTGAATCGCCTCGCCGAAGGGGCGGGATTTCAACGCGTTTTTGGCGGGACTGTCAAAGGCAAATCCGGCGGCTTACGCATGTGGGGCAACGAACCGACACGATTCGGGACGAATCCTGGTGCATCGTTGCGTCGGGCCGAAAGAAGCGGCCCGCGGGCGTGGGCGCGAGACCGAATCGTCTCGCGCCTCAGCGTCGGTCAATGCGCGGTCGGCGCCTGGTCGCCGATCACCTGTCCCGGATGCGCGGGCTGGCTGGCCAGATCGTCCGCCTCGGTCCATTCGATGGGAACCGGTTCCGAGACCAGAGCCTGCACCAGCACCTCGTCGACGTGGCTGACGGGCACGATCTCGAGCCCTTCCTTCACGTTGGCCGGGATTTCCGCGAGGTCCTTCACGTTCTCCTCCGGGATAAGCACGGTCTTTATGCCGCCGCGCAGCGCCGCGAGCAGCTTTTCCTTGAGGCCTCCGATCGCGAGCACGCGACCACGCAGGGTGACTTCGCCGGTCATCGCCACGTCGGAGCGAACCGCGATCCCCGTCAGGGTCGAGACGATGGAGGTGACCATTCCCACCCCCGCGCTCGGCCCGTCCTTGGGCACCGCGCCTTCGGGCAAGTGGATGTGGATGTTCTTGCGCTGGAAGATCGACGGCTTGATCCCGTAGGCGGGCGCCCTCGCCTTCACGAAGCTGAACGCGGCCGCGACGCTCTCGTTCATCACGTCGCCGAGTTTGCCGGTGGTCTTGACCTCGCCCTTGCCCGGCGTGGTGACGCTCTCGATGGTGAGCAGCTCGCCGCCGACTTCGGTCCAGGCGAGCCCGGTGACCGCGCCGACCTGCGGCTCGTCCTCGCCCATGCCGTGCTTGTATTTCCGCACGCCCGCGAAATCGCCGAGGTTGTCGGGGGTGACGACGACACTCTCGACTTCCTTCTCGAGGATCTTGCGCAGGCTCTTGCGGCACAGCTTGGCGATCTCGCGCTCGAGCGTGCGCACGCCCGCTTCGCGCGTGTAATAACGTATCAGGTCGCGCAGGCCTGCTTCGGTCAGCTCGAACTCGCCGTCCTTCAGCCCGTGCGCCTCGATCTGCTTGGCGATCAGGTGGCGCTCAGCGATCTCGACCTTCTCGTCTTCGGTGTAACCTTCGAGGCGGATGATCT
>CAMPGP010000116.1 GCA_946885545.1 uncultured Altererythrobacter sp. | reverse complement strand
CCCGTGGGTCGTCGCGTCGCGACGACCCACGGGTCCTCGAGCCCGACCGCCTCGAAGATCTGCAGCAGTTTGGCGCGTGCGGCGCCCTCGCTCCACTCGCGGTCGTGCTCGATCATCGCCAGCAGCGTGTCGGCGGCCTCATCGCGGCTGTTCGCGGCGAATGCGGCCTCGGCGAAGGCGAGCTGTTTGTCCATGTCGGCGGGATGTTCGGCGGCCGAGGCGCGAAGGGCCTGGAGTTCACTTTCGTCGACCTGCGTGCCCGCGAGTTCGAGCGCGCTTTTCGCGGTCTTGATCGCGGGATCCTCCGCCAGCGCATGGTCGAGCGTCTCGGCGTGCGCACGAGCGTCGTCGGCGCGGCCCGCGGCGACCAGAGCGCGGATCAGGCCAGCATGCGCGGCGGCGTTGCCGGGCGCCATCTCTACCACCTGCCCGAACACGCCTGCAGCGCGCTCGCCGTCGCCTTCGGCGAGCACCTGCTCGCCCATCGCGACAAACTGTGCGACGTCCTCTTCCTGCTGCTTCGCCGCGTCGCCATCGGCTCCGACGGGTAGCTGCGCGAGCAACTGGTCGAGCGTCTGCTTCAACTGTGATTCGCTGCGGGCATTGGTCAGGTCGGCGACCGGCTGCCCCTGGAACATGGCATAGACGGTGGGGATCGAGCGGACCTGGAACTGGCTCGCAATGAACTGTTCCTCGTCGACGTTGACCTTGGCCAGGACCACGCCTTTGTCGGCATACTCGCCCGCGACCTTTTCGAGCACCGGCGTCAGCGCCTTGCACGGGCCGCACCATTCGGCCCAGAAGTCGAGGATGACGAGACTGGACATGGACGGTTCGACCACGTCCTTGCGGAACCGGTCGACCGCCTTCTGTTCATCGAGGTTGAGGCCCATGCTCGCCAAGGTTCGCTCCCATTGTCGCGTGTTCAGGATAAGCGGCCAATGTGGGGCTTCGGCGCGAATTGTGAAGCGAAAAGCGGCACCGGCTGCACGGCGGCATTTTCCCCTTGCGGCCCCGCCGACCCGCTGCTAATCGCGCCGCCTCCCACCGGAAGCCCAGCGGTTTTCCGGGAACGCCAGTGAGCGGGCGTAGCTCAGGGGTAGAGCACAACCTTGCCAAGGTTGGGGTCGAGAGTTCGAATCTCTTCGCCCGCTCCATTTCTTCGACATGATCGGTAACCATGGCCCTCGGGCCCCGGGCGACTTGCGTGTGCGGGCAACTCGTCCCCGCGAATTTGCCGTTCGTCGACTTCGCGGTGGACATGGCGGCGCGAATCGCTATCAGTCGCGATATGTTGTATCGTCATCTTATCGCGGCGCGCCCGCTCGCCCTCCCGCTCGGCCTGGCGCTCGCCGCCATCGCCGTTCCCGCCCACGCCCAGGAAGCCGGAAACCCACCTTCGGAGGCCGGCGAAGGGCCCGATGCGGACGACTTCCACGATCGCCGCGTCGCCACCAGCGGCGAGATCCTCGTTACCGCGCAAGGTCTCGACGAGCTCGACGTCCTCGCGGGTACGTCGGTGATCGAAGGCGACGAACTCCAGCGCAACCTCGACGGCCAGCTTGGCGAAGTCCTCGCCGCCACGCCCGGCGTTTCCGCGACCAGTTTTTCGCCCGGCGCCTCGCGCCCCGTTCTGCGCGGCTTCTCCGGCGAGCGCGTGAAGATACTGATCGACGGAATCGGCGCAATCGACGTTTCGAACACCTCGGCCGACCACGCGACCTCGATCGATCCGCTCACTGCCGAGCGGATCGAAGTGCTGCGGGGACCGGCCGTCCTGCTCTACGGCAGCCAGGCGATCGGCGGTGCGGTCAACGTGATCGACAAGCGGATTCCGCTGCGCCGCCTCAACGAACCGTTCCACCTCGATGCGATCGCGGGCGTGGATACGGCGTCCGACCTGCGCGAAGGCGGGGCGTCGCTCGACCTGCCGCTCGGCGGCGGGTTCGTCGGCCACATCGACGGCGCCTATCGCACGACCGACGATCTCGAAATCGCGGGATTCGCCAACTCGGCGGACCTACGCGCCGATCTCCTCGCCGATGCCGCGGAAGAGGAGGAAGAGGGCCATCTCGAAGAGGCCGAGGAACTGCGCGAGGCCGCGGGCCAGCGCGGCGTGCTGCCCAACAGCGCGACCGAGACCTGGAGCGCCAACGCCGGCTTCGCCTTCTTCGAGGGCGACAGCAACCTCGGCGCATCGGTCGGGATCTACGACACGACCTACGGCGTGCCGATGCGCCCGGGGACCAGTCATGCCCACGGCGAAGAGGGCGAAGAAGAAGATCACGGCCACGGGGATGAGGAAGCGCACGAGCACGGCGAGGAACTCGTCACGATCGGCCTGCGGCAATACCGCGCCGATCTGCGTGGCAAGCTCGCGCTCGGCGACGGGTTCTTCTCCGCGCTCAACACCCGCGTGGGCTACAGCGACTACACCCACACCGAGTTCGAGGGCGACGAAGTCGGCACCGTGTTCGACGTGAAGGGGATCGAGGCGCGAGCGGTGCTCGAACAGAACGACCGCAACGGCTGGGGCGGCTCGACTGGCGTGCAATATTATTTCCGCGATTTCGACGCCTTCGGCGCGGAAGCCTACGTGCCGAAGAACCGCACCGACCAGTTCGCCCTCTTCAGCCTCCAGGAGATCGATTTCGATCCGATCCAGCTGGAGCTGGCCGGACGCTACGAGAAGACCGATGTCGAATCGCAGGCGGTCGGGTTTCAGCGGTCGTACGATACGTTCTCCGGTGCGCTGGGCCTTGTCTACGAGACCGCCGGTGACTTGCGCTTCGGCGTGACCGGAAGCCGGGCCGAACGCGCACCGAGCGCCGAGGAGCTGCTGTCGAACGGCCCGCACATCGCGACCCAGGCGTTCGAAATCGGCGATCCCGATCTCGAGGTCGAGGGTGCGTGGGGGCTCGAAGCCTTCGCGCGCGGATCGCTCGGCGCGGGGACGGTCAACGTAGCGGTGTTCCAGAACTGGTTCGACGACTACATCTATCTCGCCGAAGCGGGGATCGAGGAAGACGGGTTGCCCGTGTTCGAATATCTCCAGGGCGACGCGCGCTATTTCGGGGTCGAGGGGCAGATCACCTATCCCGTGATCGAAACCGACGGGTTCACTCTGCTCGCAGACGTGCGCGGCGATTATATCCGCGCCGAGCTGGACGATGGCACTCCGCTACCGCGCATCCCGCCCATGCGCCTGTCGGGCGCGCTCGAGGCGCAGACCGGCCCGTTCGACGTACGCGGCGAGATCGAGTGGTTCTCCGAGCAGGACAGGGTGGCGGCGTTCGAGACCCCGACCGACGGCTTCACCCACGTCAACGCCTCGGTCGCGTGGAAACCGCTGCGCGGCAACGACAACGTCACCGTGATGCTGCAGGCGGAAAATATCTTTGACGTCGAGGGCCGCCGCCATGCGAGCTTCACCAAGGACTTCGTCCCGCTCGGCGGGCGCAACTTCAAGCTGAGCGTGCGGACGAGCTTCTAGCCCGTCCGCGCGTCAGGCCGCGTCGCTCAATGGGTGACGCGGTCGGCCAGCCCTTCGGCCTTGCCTTCGGCGTGCGCGGCGCGAAGTTCGGCCTTCCGCGCGCGGTTGCGTTCGCGCATGTGGTCGAAGCTGCCGCGCATCTGCCCGTAGGCGAAAACCACCAGCAGGCCGCCCGCCATCGCGAGGTTCTTGAGCGCGGCGGTCAGCTGGGTCGGATCGCCGAACGCGTTGTGGAAGAAGAAGATCGTCAGCAGGCAGAAGCCGGCGAGCAATATCGAGACGATGCGGGACATCAGCCCGACCGCCAGCATGATGCCCAGCACCAGTTCGAAGATCCCCGTGGGCAGCGCGAGCGAGCCCGGGAGCGTCGTCGCGCTCTCGATGTAGGCGGCCGTTCCGGCCGGATCGACGATCTTGCCGATTCCGGCCGAGATGAAGATCACGGCCAGCATGATGCGGCCGATGACTGCGGCGATGGTGGACATGCGATTGCTCCTCTTCCCCGTTTCCTTCGCGAACAATACGTTCGGAGCGGGAAAAAGGCTATCGCGCGGCGCTCTACACCTCAGGACTCGGCCGCGAAGGCGATCTCGGCGTGTCGTTCGAGTCGCTGGACCAGCGCTTCACCGAGGAACGCGCCGGGCGTGCCGATCCCGCCGGGTACCTTGCAGTCGAGCAGCGCCATGCCGGTCTCCCCAAGCATGCGGCTGGTCGAGCCGTAGCCGGGATCGTACTTGCCCTTCACGCCGTAGCGCAGCGAAGAGCCGTCAGGATAATCGCCCACGAACAGCACGTCGTAGAAGCCGCTCTCGCGCTCGGCCTTGCTCGGCCCTTCGCCCGGCTTGGGCGGCTTGGCGCCGAACGGGTTCCTGAGCATTTCGGCCACCGCCTGCGCCGCCTTCTTGCCCGCTTCGCCCGGACTGGTGAGCATCATCTCGTCGTAGCGGAAGTCCTTCCCATAGGGGAAACCGGCGAGAACGTTGGTGCGATGGACGTTCTTGACGTTGATCGTCGCCATGATGAACGGCGCGGCCCACTTGCCGAGGTCGTCCTCGTAATGCGGGACGAGGCCGCTCGGCTGGTCCGGCCCTTCGAAACCGGGGGTCAGGCCGAACGGGCTTTGCAGGATCGGGATCAGCTTCGGGTTCTTCGCCACGGCCTTCATCGTCGCGGTCAGGCTCGCCGCGGTTCCGCCGGAGAACGTACCGTGCATCGCGCGCACCCGCCCGCGCACGTGCGGAGCGGGCTTGCCGAAGCGCGCGACGGCGGTCTTCTGCAGCATCAGCACGCCGAGATCGAACGGGATCGAATCGAACCCGCTGGAGAAACAGATGCGGGCGCCGCTCGCCTTCGCGGCTTCGTGGTGAAGGTCGATCTGCTCGCGCATCCAGCCCGGCTCGCCGCACAGGTCGGCATAGTCGGTGCCGGTCATCACGCAGGCCGCGACCAAAGCGTCGCCGTAGAGCTGGTAGGGGCCGACCGTGGTCAGGATCACGCGGGTGCGGTTGCACATCGCCTCGAGGCTGGCGGGATCGTCGGCATCGGCGACCACCAGCGGCGTGGCTGCGGGTGCGCCGATTTTGTCGCGCACCTCCTGAAGCTTCGTCAGGCTACGCCCGGCCATCGCCCACTTGGGCGCGTCGGCCTTGTCGCCGTATTCGCGCACGAAGTGTTCGGCGACGAGGCGCCCGGTATACCCGGTCGCGCCATAGACCACGATGTCGAATTCACGCTCCGCCATGTCGATTCTCCCACCTTGGGAGAGAATGATACAGGCTGGCTCGCCTTACAACCTCGGGAGAGTCACCCCGCGCTGGCCCATGTATTTGCCCGCGCGGTCCTTGTAGCTCGTCTCGCAGCGCTCGTTGCCCTGGAGGAACAGGAACTGGCACGCGCCCTCGTTGGCGTAGATCTTCGCGGGAAGGGGCGTGGTGTTGGAGAATTCCAGCGTGACGTGGCCTTCCCAGCCCGGTTCGAGCGGGGTGACGTTCACGATGATGCCGCAGCGCGCATAAGTGCTCTTGCCGAGGCAAATCACCAGCACGTCCTCCGGCACGCGGAAATATTCGACCGTGCGCGCGAGCGCGAAGGAGTTGGGCGGTATGACGCAGACGTCGGTCTTGCGGTCGACGAACGAGTTCGCGTCGAAGTTCTTCGGGTCGACCACCGCGCTGTCGACGTTGGTGAAGATCTTGAAGTCGTCCGCCACGCGCGCGTCGTAGCCGTAGCTGGAGAGGCCGTAGGAAATGCACCCTTCGCGCCGCTGCGCCTCGACGAAGGGCTCGATCATGCCCTTCTCGGTCGCCTGGGTACGGATCCAACGGTCGGAGAGAATCGCCATATGCGAGTGATTCCCGAGCGGGGGCGGAGGGGCAAGCGCTGGCGCCCGCTATCCCCCGATTAGCGGATCGGCTTCGCCCCCAGCGAGGGATTCAGTCGCGCGAGGTAGTTCAGCCAGGCCTTGGGCTTGCGTAGCATGTCTTCGGGAAATTCCACGCCGAGCCCCGCGATCCGGGCCATCGCGCCGACGAAGTGGATGCAGTTGCGCGTGTCGAGATCGTAGTACCTGCCGGGCGCCTCGCGCCACTTCTTCACTTCGGCGCGCACCTGCCAGTACTGCGCATCGCTGAGCGGCACGGTGAAGTGGCGGTTGGTACTGCGGACATACTTCGCTTCCTCCACCAGGATCGCATGTTCCACCGGGCCGCGCAGTACGGCGGGCGAGGCGACCTTGGCAGTGAAGCCGTAGTTCTCCGAGACCTTCTCGCCCGTGGCGTCCAGCGTGCCTTCGAGCACGACGAAAGTATGCGGATAACGCCCGAAGAACAGCGACCCATTGAACGAGTGGAAGCTCATGCGGACTTCGGCGGCCGCGCCCGCCGACCAGACGAGCGCTACCAGCGCGAGGATCAGGGAAGGCATCCGGTGCATCGCCGGTCCCCTTAGCAAATCAGATGCTTGGCGCGCAATCAGCTCGCCAGCAGCGTCGCGTTGCCGCCCGCTGCCGTCGTGTCGATGCAGACCACGCGCTCGGTCGCGAAGCGCGCGACGTAGTTGGGGCCGCCCGCCTTCGGTCCGGTACCCGAAAGCCCTTCGCCGCCGAAGGGCTGGCTTTCCACGACCGCGCCGATCTGGTTGCGGTTGACGTAGAAGTTGCCGACCCGCGCGCGCGCCTCGACGAACCGCCGCGTCGCCTCGATCCGGCTGTGGAGGCCGAGCGTGAGGCCGTAGCCGGTGGCGTTGATGTCCTCGATCACCCGCTCCAGCTCGCTCGCCTTGTAGCGCACGACGTGGAGGATCGGGCCGAAGTTCTCGCGCCTCAGGTCGAGGATCGAATCCATCTCGATGATCGTGGGCGCGACGTAGCAGCCGTCCTTGACGCTGCGCGGCAGCTTGCGCCGCCACACGGTGCGGCCGTTCTTCTTGCGCCGCGCGACGTGTCGTTCGAGCGCGGCGCGCGCATCGGGAT
>CAMPGP010000115.1 GCA_946885545.1 uncultured Altererythrobacter sp. | reverse complement strand
ACATCACGCTGCGCAAAGTCCCGAAGGTCGTCGCGCCGCGCCAGAGGGGCCCGGTCCGCACAGGCAATTTTAGGGTCGCGGACCCGCGTTTCAAGGGCGCGATGACGAATTCGATTGCACGCGATCGGATCTCGATATAAATATGATATCATAATTATATCGAAGGGGATCCGTCATGTCCGACGTGCCAAAACATGATGTGCTCAAGGGAATGAAGACCAGCCGCGAGAGCGATGCGCACTCTTACAGCGGCTACCTCATGCTGCTGGTTCTGCTTGCGCTCGCCGCGCTGGCGGCATGGGGCGTGCCCGCCGCCTTCCCCGGCGACGGCGCGACCGGCGGCGAGAAAGCCATGTTCGTCGGTTCGATCGTGGGCGCCCTGCTGGCACTGCTGTTCGTGGCGAGCGGGTTCTTCATGATCCAGCCGAACCAGGCCGCGGTCATCACCCTGTTCGGCGAATATCGCGGGACCGAGCGGATCGAGGGGCTGCGCTGGGTCTGGCCGTGGATGATGCGCAAGAAAATCTCCGCCCGCGCGCGCAACGTCCATTCGGACAAGGTCAAGATCAACGACCTGAAGGGCAACCCGATCGAGATCGCCTGCAACGTCGTGTGGCGCGTCGCCGACACCGCGCAGGCGAGCTTCGACGTCGACGATTTCCAGCAGTTCGCCAACATCCAGATCGAGGCCGGGCTGCGCACCGTCGGCTCGCGCCATCCCTACGACGATCTCGAGGGCGAGGAAGTCACGCTGCGCGGCAGCGCCGAGGTGGTCAATCGCGAACTGCTCGAGGAGCTGAACGACCGCCTGAAGGTCGCCGGGATCGTGGTGGACGAGGCGGGCCTGACCCACCTTGCCTATGCCGCCGAGATCGCCGGTGCGATGCTGCGGCGCCAGCAGGCCGAAGCGGTGATCGCGGCGCGCTCCAAGCTCGTCATGGGCGCGGTCGGCATGGTCGAGGATGCGCTGACCAAGCTGAGCCAGGACGGCATCGTCGAACTCGACGACGAACGCCGCGCGACGATGGTCTCGAACCTCATGGTCGTGCTCTGCGGCGAGCGCGAGGCGCACCCCGTGATCAACGCCGGGACGCTGTACCAGTAGGCCGATGCCCGCGAAGAAAGCCTTTGCCCTCCGCCTCGACCCGGCGGTCCACGCCGCGGTCGAGCGGCTCGCCGCGGCGGATCTGCGCAGCGCCAACGCGCAGATCGAGATGCTGCTGCGCGAGGCGCTGGCGGAGCGGGGCATCCATATCCACGCGGGCAAACCGCCGCGCCGGGGCCGCCCGCCCGCCCGCGACGGGTGAAGGCTTAGCCCGGCGTTAACCCTTCTTCCCTAACCCGGGCGTCATGGACACTTGCGCCCGCACCACGCCCGCCCGCCTGTCGCTCACGCTCACCGTCGCGCTCGGCGCGCTGGCCGTGGCGGCGATCCCCGCCGCCGCACTGCTCGCCCAGCCCGGCCCCTCGCCCTTCACCGTGGTCGAGACGGGCGCGGGTTACGGTACGCTGCAGCAGGCGGTCGACGCGATCGGCGACGGCGAGGGCACGATCGCTATCGCCAGCGGCACCTGGCGCCAGTGCGCGGTGCAGGAAGGCGGATCGGTCTCCTATCTCGCTGCCGAGCCGGGCAAGGCGGTGTTCGACGGTCGAACCTGCGAGGGCAAGGCGGCGCTCGTGCTGCGCGGACGCTCGGCCAGGGTGTCCGGTCTCGTGTTCCGCAACATGGCGGTGCCCGATTACAACGGCGCCGGCATCCGCCTCGAACAGGGCGATCTCACCGTCGCGCAATCATGGTTCGCCGATAGCCAGCAGGGCATCCTCACCGCCGACGATCCCTCTTCGAGCATCGTGATCGACAAGTCGACCTTCTCCGGCCTCGGCACCTGCGAGGGATCGGGCGGCTGCGCGCATTCGATCTACATCGGCGACTACGGCCGCCTGCGCGTCACCCGCAGCCGCTTCGAGCGCGGCACCGGCGGGCACTACGTCAAATCGCGCGCGGGCCGGGTCGAGATCGCCTCCTCCAGCTTCGACGATTCGGCCGGACGCGGCACCAACTACATGATCGACCTGCCCGCGGGCGCGACCGGACAGATCACCAACAATTGGTTCGTGCAGGGCCGCGACAAGGAGAACTACTCCGCCTTCATCGCGGTCGGCGCCGAGGACGTGAACCACAGCTCACAAGGCCTGCAGATCGCGGGCAACGACGCGCGCTTCGTCCCCGCGCTGAACCGGAGTTCCACTTTCGTCGCCGACTGGACCGGCGAAAGCCTCTCCATCGGCGAAAACGCGCTCGGTGCGGGCATTCAGCGCTTCGAGCAGCGCTGAGCTGGAACCGGCGACCGCTCCCACCGGTTTATCGGATGAAGGAGCTTTCGCCATGGCAGGTGGCTGGGCCCGCGATGGGGCCGTTCAGGACCAGATCGACGACACGGTGAGCGACGCCGTCCGCGCCGCGCGCACTCGCATGCCGAGCGGCGAGAGCGCCGAATATTGCGACGTCTGCGGCGAGGAAATTCCCGAGAAGCGTCGCGCCGCACTCCCCGGCGTGCGCACTTGCGTCGGCTGCCAGTCGCAGCGCGACGCTGCCACGCGGCATTCGGGCATCAACCGGCGCGGCAGCAAGGACAGCCAGCTGCGCTAGCGCACCTCAGCCGAATGCCCGGGCATAGGCCACCACGCCCTGCGCGCCCGAATTCCCGATAACCAACCTCTGGAAATACTCGGGTGGCGGCCCCGGATAGGTCAGCGCCGGATCGTGCGCGAAGCCGAAGCGCGCGTAATAGGCCGGATTGCCCAGCACCACGCAGCCTGCCGCCCCGCGGTCGCGCAACAAGTCCAGCCCACGCTCGATCAGCGCCGTGCCGATCCCCTCGCCTTGCCGCGCGGGATCGACCGCGGCCGGGCCGAGCCCGAACCAACCCTGGCAGCCGTCCGATACGGAAACCGGCGAGAACGCGACGTGGCCGACGATCGCGCCGCCCTCCTCCGCAACCAGCGAAATCGCGAGGTCGCCGTCGGCGCGCAGGGCGTCGACGATGCCCGGCTCGCTGCCGTCGCTGTGCGGGTGCCCGTCGAAGGCGGCCGCGACCACACCGTGGATCGCCGCCTCGTCGCCCGCGCGCTCGGGGCGGATCGTCGCATTCACGTCAGCAGATGCCCGGCTCGGTCGCGCTTGGTCGCGAGGTAGCGCGCGTTGTGCGGGTTGTCGGGCAGCTGGTGCGGCACCCGTTCGGCGACCGCGATCCCGCTCGCCGCGAGCGCTTCCACCTTGGCCGGGTTGTTGGTCATCAGCCGGATCGCGCGCACGCCGAGCAGTTCGAGCATGCGCGCCGCGACGGGGAAATCGCGCGCCTCGTCGGGCAGGCCAAGGCGGCGGTTGGCATCGACCGTATCGAACCCCTGATCCTGCAGGCGATAGGCGCGCAGCTTGTTGACCAGCCCGATCCCGCGCCCTTCCTGCCGCAGGTAGAGCAGTACCCCCCAGCCGCCGCGCGCGGCCTCCTCCGCCATCGCATGCAGCGCGGCGTCGAGCTGCGGGCCGCAATCGCACTTGAGGCTGCCGAGGATGTCGCCGGTCAGGCATTCGGAATGCAGCCGCACCAGCGGCGCGGTGTCGCTGCGCTGCTCGCCGATAACAAGCGCGATGTGCTCGCGCATGTCGTCCGCGCTGCGGAAGGCGACGATCTCGGCATTCTCGCTCGCGGATAGGGGGAGATGCGCGCGCGTCGCTATTCGAAGCGCGGCGCTGTCCGACCATGCGGCGACATCCGCCGCCTCGACACTCTGCGCTTCCCCACCATCGACCGGATCGACGAGAAAGGCCGGCAGGATTCCGGCGATCCGCGCCAGTTCGAGAGCCGCCCGTGCCTGTTCGGCCCAGACGATGTCTTCCGCGCGGAAGGGCCCCTTGAGCGGCGTGCGCAGGTCGAGCGCGGGATCGGCGACCGGCAGCGCTGCAGCGAGGTCGAACGGTTCGGCCCCGTGGATCAGCACGGGCGCGTGCGGCCAAAGGGAATTCTCTGCCGCCTCGCGCTGGTTGGCGAGCTTGAGTGTCTCGGCGCGCGCGGCGGAGATCAGCATTCGGTCGGCCGTGGCCTGTCGCGCTATCGCGGTCTCCACCGGCAGCAGCACCGGCCCGCCTTCCATTGCCAATGGCCAGCCGTGACGCAGCGCATCGATCGCCTGCGCGGCGCGGCGCGCGGGCGAAGGCGCGCTCAGAGATCGAACTCCGTCAACAGCGGGATGTGGTCGCTCGGGCTGTCCCAGCGCCGCGTTTCCTCGACGAAGCGGTGGCTGCGCGCCTGCTTGGCGAGATCGGGGCTGGCCCACATGTGGTCGAGCCGCCGCCCCTGGTCCTTCTGGCGCCAGTAGCTGCGGTAGGACCACCAGGAATAGTTGCGTTCCGGCGCCGGAATGAACTCGCGCCCCAGATCGACCCAGCCGTGCGCATCACGGAAGCGGTCGAGCGTCTCGACCTCGAGTGGGGTGTGGCTGACGACCTTGAGCAGCGCCTTGTGATCGTAGACGTCGCATTCGAGCGGCGCGATGTTGAAATCGCCCACGATCAGCGTCGGCCGGTCGAGCGCATCGGCCCAGCGCGTCATCCGTTCGAGGAAATCGAGCTTCTGGCCGAACTTCGGATTGACCTCGCGGTCCGCCACGTCGCCGCCGGCGGGTATGTAGACATTCTCGAGCACCATGCCCTTGCCGGCGTCGAGCAGCTCGACGCCCACATGCCGAGCTTCGCCGTTGTCCTGCCAGTCGTGGCGCGAGAACTCGCGGAAGGGGATGCGGCTGACGGTGGCGACGCCGTGATAGCCCTTCTGCCCGTGCACCGCCTGGTGGACGTAGCCCATCTCGGCCAGCGCCTTGGCCGGAAACTGGCTCTCCTGACACTTGATCTCCTGCAGGCACAGCACGTCGGGCGCCTGCTCCTCGAGCACGCGCTTGACCTGCTCGATGCGCAGGCGAACCGAATTGATATTCCAGGAAGCTACAGAGACCATGCGCCGGGCATTAGGTGCCTTGCCCGCCAGCGGCAAGCCGGCCTTCGGCAAGCGCTTCAGGCTGTATCGGGATTCGGATGATGGCGAGGCGAAAATGGTGGGCTTTCGAGACCCGGAGCGCAGCGTGCTTAAAGCACGTGAGCACCGGAAGCTCGAAAGGCTGCCGTTTGCAGCCCGCCAGCGCCGAATGCCGATGCAGCATGCAAAAAACCCTCGTGCCGGGGGCATTGGCACGAGGGTTCCATGTTAGCGTTCGTCACGCTTGTACAAGGCGACCTGTCTTTGCGAGGTCAGGGCAACAGGGGGGAAACCCGCCTCGAGCCGCCTTGTGATTACAAGATAGGTCTGCCCGGCTTTCTAGCCAATGAACAATCGACAGCATCTCGTCGCAAGGAGCGACCGGGGTGCCGCCGAGCCGTTTACCGGGGGCGACGGGTGGATCGGCGCGGGTCCTGATAAGTGAATGCGCTGTCCGCGACCGAGACGCCGTAGCGATGATTCCGCAGGCGCACCGTCGTGCGGTGATTCTGCGCGTCGAGCGCGACCCAGTTGGTCAGTTGCAGGCCACCGGGTGCCGAGGCGTTGCGCGTGAAGATCAGGGTGATCACGCCGAACTGCGGCTTGTTCGGATCGCGAACCTCGACGCTGATGACATCCGAATGGTCGGTCGGCAGCAGCTTGCCGAAGCGCTTCACGTCGCGGTTGGGATCGAGCAACGCGCCGAGCGGCGAATCGGAGATCGGCCAGCGCTCGACCTGATTCACCTCGTAATCGACCATCGTGAACGACTTGCCGTTCGACACCAGCAGCAGCGGCACGCCGTCTTCGTACTGGAAACGGATCTTGCCCGGCCGCTTCAGCGTCATCTCGCCCGAGACGGTCCGTCCGCGCCGATCGGTCTGGGTGAAGTCCGCCTTCATCGTGGAGATGCCGCGCAAGGCGGCGACTGCCTTGTCGAGATCGCCAGCCGCCGCTTCGACCGGGGTCGCCGGAGCGAGCAACGCCGCAGGTGCGGCAAGGGCAAGCGCACCGGCAAACGCGGCACGCATGGGGGTGATGGCGAATTTTTGCACTGTGGTCATGCTCCGTGGATTATGGTCGGAGCATTGAACCGCCGCTGAATTCATCCGGTTCCGGAAATTCAGCTTCGGGGCTGAGCCCCGCCCTTACTTGATCTTCGCTTCCTTGAACTCGACGTGCTTGCGCGCGACCGGGTCGTACTTGCGGAAGGTCATCTTCTCGGTGATGTTCCGGGGATTCTTCTTGGTGACGTAGTAGAAGCCCGTGTCGGCGGTCGAGACGAGCTTGATCTTGACGGTTGCGGGCTTCGCCATGACGTGTTCCTAAAGATCGATCTGGGGCCGTTTCCGGCCGAAACAATAAGGGCGGCGCATAGCTCGCACCGCCGTCCGGCGCGGCCATTGGGTGATTCACGCCGAAAAGTCAAGCGTCCTACCAGTCGACCTTGCCCCGGTTGGCCTTGACCTCGCCGCGCGTCTTCTTCGCCTTCAGCCGCTTGACCTTGCCCACGCGGTTGACGCGGCTCTTGGCGCGCCTGGCCGGCGGGGTCAGCGCCTCGTCGAGCATCGCGACCAGCCGCGCGCGCGCCGCCTCGCGATTCGCCTCCTGCGTGCGGTACTCGCGCGCGGTGAGCACGATCTCGCCGCCTTGCGTCATCCGGCTGCCAGCGATTTCCTTGAGCCGCTCGAACGCATCGGGTGGCAGTCCGAGCTGGAACACGTCGACGCGCACCTGCACCGCGGTCGCCACCTTGTTGACGTTCTGGCCGCCCGGGCCGCTCGCAGCGATGAACTTCTCCTCCAGAATCTCCAGCGCGCGCTCGGCGATCTTACCCATCTTCGAAACCGAGGGCCCTGAAGTCGGCCGGCATGGGGGAAACCGCCTCGATCGGCGTCTTACCCTCGCGCTGCACGGTGATTCCCGCGGCATGGAGCATCGTGCGCGGCGCACCC
>CAMPGP010000114.1 GCA_946885545.1 uncultured Altererythrobacter sp. | reverse complement strand
ACCACGACTTTCACGAATACAAGGTGGCGGTGAAGGCGAGCGACGTGTTCCTCGCCGTCGCCGCCTACATGCAGCTTTCCGAAGCGGTCGACTGCCCGTTGCACCTCGGCATCACCGAGGCGGGCGGATTGATCGGCGGCACGGTGAAGAGCTCGATCGGCATCGGCAACCTGCTGTGGGCCGGGATCGGCGACACGATCCGCGTCAGCCTTTCGGCCGAGCCGGAACAAGAGGTGCGCGTCGGGTTCGAGATCCTGAAATCGCTCGGCCTGCGCACCCGCGGCGTGCGCGTCGTCTCGTGCCCGTCCTGCTCGCGGCAGGGCTTCGACGTGATCCGCACGGTCGAAGCGCTGGAAAAGCGGCTCGAACACATCAAGACCCCGCTCTCGCTGTCGGTGCTCGGCTGCGTCGTCAACGGCCCGGGCGAGGCGCGCGAGACCGACATCGGACTGACCGGTGGCGGCAACGGTAAGCACATGGTCTATCTCTCCGGCCTCAAGGATCACCACGTTGAGGATGGCGACATGCTCGACCACATCGTGCGGCTGGTCGAGGCGAAAGCGGCCGAGATCGAGGCGGGTATGAGCGACGCGGGCAACGCCGATGTCGTCGAGGATGGGGTGCCCGAAGCGGCCGAGTAGTCCGGACCTTGCTCCACGTCGTCCACCATGCCGACTACATGGCACCGCGCCCGACGCGCGGGACGTTTCGGTTCGACAAGTACATGGCGGTGATGGTGGCCCTGAGGGAGTGGGCGCGCGAGAGCGGTTACCCGCTGACCGAGCACGCGCCCGAGCCGATGCCGCGCCGCTGGCTGGAAGCGGTGCACGATCCCGACTACGTCGAGCAGGTCTTCACCGCCACGGTGCCTCGCGACAAGGAGCGGCGGATCGGATTTCCGGTCACCCCGCACATCGCCCAGCGCGTGCGCCATACCAATGGCGGCACCTGGCTCGCGGCGCGGCTGGCGATCGACCACGGATATGCCGCCAACAGCGCAGCGGGCAGCCATCATGCGCTGCACGACACGGGCGCGGGTTATTGCGTGTTCAACGATATCGCGGTCTGCGCTAACCGCCTGATCGCCGAAGACGATGCTCGACGCGTGCTGATCGTCGACCTCGACGTCCATCAGGGCGACGGCACCGCGAGCCTGATGGCCGGGCGCGAGGACGTGTTCACCTTCTCGATGCACGCCGAGAAGAACTTCCCGGTGCGCAAGGCGCGCTCCAGCCTCGACGTGGCCCTGCCCGACGGAATGGGCGACGACGACTACCTCGCCGAGCTAGCCCGCCACCTGCCGGGCATTTTCGACCGGTTCGCGCCCGACGTGGTGCTCTATCAGGCGGGCGTCGATCCGCACGTCGACGACAAGCTCGGGAGGCTCTCGCTCACCGCCGAAGGTCTGGCGGCGCGCGATACATTCGTGGTCCGCGAAGCGCGGAAGCGGGGGCTGCCGGTCGCAAGCGCGCTCGGCGGCGGCTACGGGTCCGATCCGCAGATCGTCGGCGCGCGGCATGCGGCATCGATGATCGCGATGGCGCGCGAGAACGCACGCCACGCACTCGAGGCAACGCTTCAGAAGTAGATGTCGACGTAGTCAGTCAGGCCGTCGCACCATTCGAATTCGCGTAGGCGCCAGTATTTGCGGCCCTGGGTGACGCCGAAGCGCCAGAGCTTGTCCGCGCTGCATCGTCGCCCGGTATCGGGCGTATCGGCGATCGTCACTCGGCCGTCGAAGACGAAGTAATCCGCGCCGATCTCGGTCACCGTGCCGTCGATCGACACCCTCCCCGGACCGGTCTGCGCCGATTGCGAGCCGCTCAGATGCCACACGCCGCCCTCGCCCACCGTCACCTCGGCGTCGCCGCGCCGGTCCCAGTCGATCCACTGCAGCGTGATGCCGCTGTTGTTGCGCAACCGGTAGGCCGCGTCCTGATTGAGAATGCGCGTGGGGCCGGCGATCTCCTCCGGCGCAGGCGGCAGCGGTGGATCCTCGACCGGCGCGGCAGTGGTGCAAGCGGTCAGGCCCAACGCGAGGGGAACCAGCGCGAACCGGAGTGTAGCGTGCTTCATGTGCGGTGAACGCCGCGATCCGCGCGCCCGTTCCCCGTTCACCTGCCGGTTAGCACTTGCTATGCTATCATGTGGCCATGAACAGACGCAGCATCATCAAGGGCGCCTTCGCTCTCGGCGCGACCCTTGCGCTTCCCTCGCGCCTGCCCGCGCAAGTGCGCATCGGCAATCCGCGCGATGCGATGCTGGCCGAGATCGCCAAGCGCGAGCAGCAGAAGGCGGGCAGCCTGCTGTGGCGGACCGACATCGTCGGCATTGCCGACTACGGCCTGCGCAGTTCGGAGCCCCGCTTCCATTTCGTCAATCTCGAGGCGGGGCGGGTCGATTCCTATCTCGTCACGCATGGCGCCGGCTCGGACCCGGAACACGACGGTTGGCTCAACTGGTTCTCGAACGTGCCCGAATCGATGTGCTCGTGCCGAGGCGCCTTCATGACCTACGGCTGGTACACCGGCCAGTTCGGCACTTCGATCCGCCTCGAAGGGCTGGAGGCGGACAATTCGAACGCGCTCGATCGCGCGATCGTGATGCACCGCGCCGACTATGCCGAGCCGGAACATCTCGAGCGCTGGGGGCGGCTGGGTCGCTCGAACGGCTGTTTCGCGATGGGCGATGCGCAGTTCAAGCGCGCGCTGCTCGAACTCGGTGGCGGGCGGGTGCTGTTCGCAGATACGCTCGGCCTGGCCGCCGACGGCACGACTACCTCCCGGCCACAGCAGGAACTGGGTGCAATCCGCCCGCTCATGCCCGATCCACCTCGGGGCGAGCAGATCCTCAACCCCGGGGTTTACTGAGCCTACTTCCGGCGACGTCAGCCGGGATCAGATCGTCTTCATGTCGTCGATGATCTCGACCGCTTTCTCGTCGGTGCGGCGGGCGCGGTTCGCCTCGCGCGGCGCATCCAGCGCTGCAAGCACGGGTGCATCACGACCGTAGATGTCCTTGAACGCGCGCATTTCGCCGTCGATGTCGGTCCCCATCGTGAAATAGGTGATGTAGACCGGCATCGTCGTCTCGGCGAACGGCACCTTGGTGTAATCGCCCGACTTGAGGATCGCGACAGCCTCTTCCGCGGCGGTCTGGCGTTCGACGTCGTTGGTCGGGTTCTGAGCCAGGATGGCGAGCGTGATCGCCAGCTCGGTAGCGCGTTCGGTGCGGATGCAACCGTGGCTCAACGCACGGTTCTCGGTATTGAACAGATTGCGCGAGGGCGTGTCGTGGAGGAAGATCGCATGCGGATTGGGCATGTCGAGCTTCATCAGCCCGAGCGAGTTGCCCGGACCCGGTTGCTGAACCACCGTAACGAAGCCAGTCTCCCTGTCACGCGTGCCCTTGTAGCCGTTGGCTCGCGCCCAGCCGGGATTGCCGAGCACGCGCGCGCCCAGCCCTTCGCCCTTCACGATCGACTGCGGCACCGTCCAGGTCGGGTTGAAGATAACCCCTTCGACCGTTTCTGCGAGCTGCGGCGTCGCGGTACGACCCGGCTTGCCGACGATCGTCTTGTAGGTGCGCAGGATCTTGTCGTTGACCGTCAGACGCAGCTGATACTCGGGCACGTTCGTCATCAGATACTGGTTGCCGAGATCGCGCGCGAGCCAGCGCCACCGGTCCATGTTCGCGCGAATCAGCTTGCGCTTAGCGGCTTCGGACGCGGGCGTGGCGGCGAGTTCGGCCTTGAGCTTGGCATAGTCGGGATGAAGCGGCGCGACGGATTGGAGCGCGCCGGCGAGATCGCCGCTCGCCAGCGCCCGCTCCATCACGTCGCCCGTGCGGTAGCGATCGGGGTCGGGATCGACCACGAACCACTGCTTGCGCGCATCCATCGGCGTGCGGCCGTCGCGAAGATCCTCCACCAGCCATGCAAACGCCTGACTCGCTGCCTGGTCGAGCCGCTCGCCGGGGCCGGCCAGCATGGCTGCGCGGAGCTCGGCCTCGCCATAGTCGGCGGGTTCGAGGCCCTCTTCGCCGATACCGGCGATCAGCGCCGCGAGTTTCTCCGCATTGTCCAGCGACCAGGGCTGCACCAGCGGTGCGAACTGCTGGACGACTTCCCGCGAAACCGTCTGCGTGGGCTCGCTTGCCACCGCATCGGTATCGGGCTGGACCGGATACTGCTCGATCGCCTGCGATTCGGGCAGCAGGTTCTCGGGCTGGCCCGATTGGGCCGCGCCGGAGGCGGGGACGAGTGCCGCGATCGAAGCCGCGGCAAGGAGAGTTGTCGAAAGTTTTCTGGTCATATCCTGTCTCAATCCCCGGGTCGCCTGTCTGCTCCCGGAATCGGCATTTCGAAAATGCCCGATCGGGGCTCGCGCTTCAAGCATCGCGGCTGACTGTCCGCTGAATCGAAGGACTTGCGGCATCGCGCAAGGTAATCGCGTGACGCCCCGTCCGCCGCACCCTATGGCCCGCCGGATGCCGTTCGATAGCCGCCTGATGCCTCTCTTCGTGACAATGTTCGGCATCGGGCTGTTCGCGGCCATGGATGCCTTCATGAAGTCCGCCGCGCTCGTCGTCGGCGCATACAGCGCGCTGCTGCTGCGCAATGCGATTGGATTCGCCGTGGTCGCGCCGCTGTGGCTCTCGCTCGGCGGGCGTTGGCCGCGGCCCCATGTGCTGCGGATCCACCTGAAACGCGGCGTGGTGGTCGCCTTTATGGCCTATACCTTCTTCTACGCGCTCGTGCGCCTGCCGCTTGCCGAAGCGATCGCGCTGTCCTTCGTCGCCCCGCTGATCGCGCTCTATCTCGCCGCGTTGCTGCTGGGCGAGACGATCGAGCGCCGCGCCGTCGTCGCCGCGCTGCTGGGGCTGGCGGGAGTGGTGGTGATCATCGGCAGCAAGCTCGGCACGCAGGACCTCGATCGCGAGTCCGTGCTCGGCCTGTCGGCCATGGCATTCTCGACCGTACTCTATGCCTGGAACCTCGTGATCCAGCGCGAGCAGGCGCTCGTCGCGCGGCCGGCGGAGGTGGCGACGTTCCAGAACGGCGTCGTCGCGCTGACACTGCTGCCGCTGGCGCCGCTGCTGTTCGTCCTGCCTCAAGGGGATACCTGGCACGACATCGCCGCCGCCGCGCTGCTGGCGACCGGCGCCGCGATGGCGCTTGCCTGGGCTTATGCCCGCGCCGAAACGCAGGTGCTCGTACCGATCGAATACAGCGCCTTTCTTTGGGCTGCACTGTTCGGCTGGTTGTTCTTTCGCGAAGCGCTCGGTCCCGGAACGGTCGCCGGGGCGGTGCTCATCGTTATCGGATGCTGGATCGCTGCGCGGCGACGGCCCGAGCAGAGCGCGGTCTAGGGCCTAGCGGCCGGGCTGGACGAGACTGCCGTGCAGCGGCTCGGCGGCTTCGGCCGGTTGGCCCGAAAAGGTAAATGCGGCGCCGAAGCACGCGGTGACGGCGAGCGCGCCCGCGGCGATTGCGGCGCGCACTATTCCGATCGGGCCTTCGCCCGTCTTCGCATGGCTTGTCATGCTGTCTCTCCTCACGGGCGGCGCCCCCTTCGGCAATGCCCTGTTCTGCAAGGATAATGCATCGCCCCGGCGGGTGGTTCCGGCGCGTACCCTTGACCTCTGCCCGATGAACGCGCAGGTGCCGCGTCAAATCGCGACTCTCCGCCAGGCGCAGCGGCGGACGAAGCCATTCACGAAAGGACGACGCACAGCATGACCCAGGTCGGCAAGGACACGCTCGGAACCCGCTCCACGCTCACCGTAAACGGCAAGGACTATGCCTACTATTCCTTCGCCAAGGCGGCGGAGAAAGTCGGCGACGTGTCGCGCCTGCCGTTTAGCCTGAAGGTCCTGCTGGAAAACATGCTGCGGTTCGAAGACGGCGGCTTCACCGTCGGCGAGGAACATGTCCGCGCGATCGCCGACTGGCAAAAGAACCCTGCGACAGGCGAGGAAATCCAGTACCGCCCGGCGCGCGTCCTGCTGCAGGACTTCACCGGCGTGCCCTGCGTGGTCGACCTCGCCGCGATGCGCGACGCGATCGCCAAACTCGGCGGCGACACCGCCAAGATCAATCCGCAGGTGCCGGTCAACCTGGTGATCGACCACTCGGTCATGGTCGACGAATTCGGCCACCCCAAGGCGTTCGAGCAGAACGTCGAACTCGAATACCAGCGCAATGCCGAGCGCTACGACTTCCTCAAGTGGGGCTCGAAGAGCTTCCGCAACTTCTCCGCCGTGCCGCCGGGCACCGGCATCTGCCACCAGGTCAACCTCGAGCACATTGCGCAGGGCGTGTGGTCGAGCGAAGACGAGAGCGGACAGATGGTCGCCTATCCCGACACTTGCGTCGGCACCGACAGCCACACGACGATGATCAACGGCCTCGGCGTCCTCGGCTGGGGCGTCGGCGGGATCGAGGCCGAAGCGGCCATGCTCGGCCAGCCGGTCTCGATGCTCATCCCCGAGGTTGTCGGCTTCAAGCTGACCGGCGCGATGGCCGAAGGCATCACGGCCACCGACCTCGTTCTGACCTGCGTGCAGATGCTGCGGGAAGTCGGCGTGGTCGGCCGGTTCGTCGAGTTCTACGGCCCCGGCGTCTCCACGCTCAGCCTCGCCGACCGCGCGACGATCGCCAACATGGCGCCAGAATACGGCGCGACCTGCGGCTTCTTCGGGATCGACGAGAAGACCATCGAATACATGCGCCTGACCGGCCGCAGCGAAGAGACGATCGCGCTGGTCGAAGCCTATTCCAAGGAACAGGGCATGTGGTTCGAGCCGGACAACGAGCCGGTGTTCACCGCCACGCTCGAACTCGACATCGGCGCGGTCGTCCCCAGCCTCGCCGGCCCCAAGCGGCCGCAGGACAAGGTTGTCCTCCCCGAAGTCGACGACCTGTTCAATTCGGACCTGAAAAAGCTCTACGGCAAGAGCGAGCCCGCGCGCGTCGCGGTCGAGGGCAAGGATCACGACATCGGCGACGGCGACGTCGTCATCGCCGCGATCACCAGCTGCACCAA
>CAMPGP010000113.1 GCA_946885545.1 uncultured Altererythrobacter sp. | reverse complement strand
CTTGTGCGCAACCTTACGCCGGGCGAGATCGTCGGCCAGGTGATGCTCGCGCGCGATGCGCTGGGCGAATGGCCCAAGGGCAAGATGGATTTCGCCGAGGTCGAGGACGAGGCCGAATACCGCGCCGACGGCCGCCTGCTGACCAACATCGTAATGATGGGCATGGGCGAACCGCTCTACAATTTCGACAACGTGCGCGATGCGCTCAAGCTGGTGATGGACGGCGAAGGGCTCGCACTGTCGAAGCGCCGGATCACGCTATCGACCAGCGGCGTGGTGCCGATGATGGCGCGCTGCGGCGAGGAGATCGGGGTCAACCTCGCGGTTTCGCTCCACGCGGTGACCAAGGACGTGCGCGACGAGATCGTGCCCCTCAACCGCAAGTACGGGATCGAGGAACTGCTGGCGGCCTGCGCGGCCTATCCCGGCGCGAGCAACGCGCGGCGGATCACTTTCGAATACGTCATGCTCAAGGACAAGAACGACAGCGACGACGACGCGCGCGAGCTCGTCCGCCTGATCAAGCAGTTCAAGCTGCCGGCCAAGGTCAACCTGATCCCGTTCAACCCATGGCCCGGCGCGGTCTACGAATGCTCGACACCAGAGCGCGTGCGGCGTTTCTCCGAAATCGTGTTCGAGCACGGCATCAGCGCCCCGGTGCGCACCCCGCGCGGGCGCGACATCGATGCCGCCTGCGGCCAGCTCAAGACCGCCGCGCAGAAGAAGAGCCGCGCCGAACGCGACCGCGAGGCGGTCGAGGCCGCGGTTTCGGTCTGATCTTCCCGCGTCAGTCCGCGCGCGCGTCGAAGCGGGTGCGGGCGGACTCCACTTCGGGCTTGTTGTCCATCGCCCATGCGCCGAGCGCCGCCACGGGTTCGCGCAGCGAGCGGCCGAGGTCGGTGAGCGAATAGTCGACCCGTGGCGGCACGCTGGGTGTGACTTCGCGTGCGACCAGCCCGTCGCGTTCGAGCGCGCGCAGGGTGCGGGTGAGCATGCGTTGCGAGATGCCGTCGATCGCACGGCGCAGTTCGTTGAAGCGCACCGGCCCGGCCGACAGGCTCATCACCACCTGCATCGACCACTTGTCGCCCACGCGCGCAAGGATGTCGTTTACCGCCTGGCAGCGGATCGGGCTATGGTCGGCGAGGTCGGTCACATCGGTGTGCCCTGCGGACGAAAATGTGCCTTCTTGCACATGTGTGGTGGTAGTTTCCATATGGCCCCTAGTTATCATTCGTAACCAGGGAATCCAAGAACCATGCAGATCCTTCGCATCGACAGCGCGACCACCGGCGAAAATTCGGTCAGCCGCGAACTGACGCAAGCCATCGTCGACCGCCTCCTCGCCGAGAATCCCGGCGCAAACCTGGTAGAGCGCAACCTCGCGACCGATCCGCTGCCGCATATCGATCCGGTCACCACCGGCGCCATTCGCCTGCCGCAGGGCAGCCACGACGAAGCGATGGCGGCCGCTTTCCCCGCCGAACGCGCGGTGCTCGACGAATTCCTCGCTTCCGACGTGATCGTGATCGGCGCGCCGATGTACAACTTCACCATTCCCAGCGCGCTCAAGGCCTGGCTCGATCGGCTGGGCGTGCCCGGTGTCACCTTCACCTATCGTGACGGCGCGCCCGTGGGGCTCGCGGGCGGACGGCGCGTGATCGTCGCGTCCTCGCGCGGCGGCGCCTACGAGCCCGGTGGCGCGGGCGAGCATCAGGAAGCGCTCCTGCGCTATTTCTTCGCCTTCATCGGCCTGCCCGACATCGAGTTCGTCCTCGCGGAGAAAATCGGCTTCGGACCGGAAGTGCGCGACCGGGCGATCGAGGATGCACGGCTCGAGATCGCCGAACTCTAGGCAACGATCCGGCTCCCTCCGAGCACGCCTTGCCGCATAGCGCCGAGCGGGGAATTTCGTTCATCCAGCGTTGTGGATCGATGAACGAAATCGGCCGTTGAGATTTCGACCAAGGCATCCGGAAGGAGACAGAACGATGTTCAAGAAGACACTATTCGCCGCCGCCGCCGTGACCCTCACCGTAACCGCCGCTCCTACAATGGCCGTGGAAGTGCCGACCACTGCTCCCGCGCAGACTGCGTTTGCCGTGCACAGCGACGTAAACGCGTCCTACGACCGGGATCGCCGCTGGCGCGACGACCGCGGACGCTACGATCGCAACGGCCGCTATCGCGAGCCGCGCCGGATTTCGCGCAACTCGCGCATGTGGCGCGGTGACGACGGTCGGTACTACTGTCAGCGCGACAACGGCACGACCGGTCTGGTGATCGGTGCCGGTGTCGGCGCCCTCGCCGGCCACGAGATCGCCGGTCGCGGCGACCGCACCCTCGGCGCGATCCTCGGTGGCGCGGTGGGCGCGCTGGTCGGCCGCGAGATCGACCGTGGCAGCCTGAAGTGCCGCTAGGCATGTTTCGCCGGACCGTTTGAACGCGAGCCGGACCGGCAACAGGGAGGCGCGCCGTCCATAGCGGACGGCGCGCCTTTTGCTTTGCGCAGCGGGCCCGTTGTGCTTGAGTGCCCGCAATGAGCCATGCCGAGCCCAACTTTCCTGCGGTCCTGGTCACCGGCGGAGCGAAACGCATCGGCGCGGCAATCGCCCGCTGTTTCGGCGAAGCAGGCTGGCACGTCGTCATCCACTACGGCAACTCGGCGCGCGAAGCGGAAGCGCTCGCGGCGCTATTGCCGTCGGCCGAGACGGTGCACTGCGATCTTGCCGACGGCGATGCCGCGGTGGCGATGGTCCGGTCGCTCGCGGCGCGGCTCGGCGATTGGAGGGTGCTGGTGAATTCGGCATCGATCTTCCGGCCCGACTCGGTTGCCGCGCTCGATTCGCGCACCTTCGACCGGGCGATGCAGGTCAATGCCGGCACCCCGGCGCGCATGGCGCAGGCCTTCCTCGCGCACGCCAAGACGCGCGGCGGGCGGCGCGTGATCCAGATCACCGACCAGAAGCTCGCCAATCCCAACCCCGATTTCTTCAGCTACACGATGAGCAAGCACGCCGCCGCTGCCACGGTGCCGATGCTGGCGATGGGGACCACGCGCGCGGAAGATCGCGTCTACGCCCTCGCCCCGGGCGCGATCCTCGCCAGCCACGACCAGAGCGAGGCGGAGACCGAACTGTCGCACCGGTTGAACCTGCTCAAGCGCAAGACCGCGCCCGAGGAAGTCGCCCAGGCCTGCCTGTGGCTCGCGCAAGGCTGGCTCGCGAGCGGGGAAGCGCTCCACGTCGACAGCGGCCAGCACCTCCTCGCCCAGCCGCGCGACGTGATCTACCTTGCCCGCGAAGGCGCGAACCAAGGAGGGTCGGCATGAAGCGCCACGCGCTCTCGACCCGGCTGTGGCACTGGCTCAACCTCGTGTGCCTGATCGTGCTGTTCATGAGCGGGCTCAACATCTCGAACGCGCACCCGCACCTCTACTGGGGCGACTGGGGCTTCGACCCACGCACCGCATGGCTCAGCGTGCCGCGCTTCCCCGGCTGGGCGACGATCCCCGGCCACTACAGCCTCGCCGCCGCGCGCGACTGGCACATCCTGATGGCCTGGCCCTTTGCGCTCGGCCTCATGTTCATGTGGGTCGCGATGCTGGCGAATCGGCACTTCCGGCGCGACATCGCGACGGAGCGCAGGGAATGGCGCTGGCCCGCGATCCGCGCGGATATCGCGGCGCACCTGCGGTTCGATTTCGATCATGGGGCGGGCAAGTACAACTTCCTCCAGAAGGTGGCCTACGGCCTCGTGCTCGGCGTGATGCTGCCGCTGATGGTGCTGACCGGCATGGGCATCAGCCCCGGGT
This sequence comes from uncultured Altererythrobacter sp., assembly GCA_946885545.1. Next base: position 3,239 of record CAMPGP010000113.1, on the reverse strand, counting down.
GGGAGCCGCACCTGTCGTGGATGATCGAGGCGATGGGCGGGCGTCAGTCGGTGCGCTCGATCCATTTCCTCACGGCATGGGCGCTGGCGGGGTTCTTCGTCGTCCATGTCCTGCTGGTGCTGCTCTCGGGCCCGTTCCGGCAATTGCGCGACATGATCACCGGGGGCCGCGAATGAAGCGCCGCAACGTCCTCGTCGGCGCGGGCGCGGCCTTCCTCGCCGGGTGTTCGAAAGTGGCCGAGAGCCAGCCTGGCGCGGCGGTGCTCGACGCCGCGGAAGACTGGCACCGCAAGGCGCAGCGGCTGTTCGGCGCGCGCACCGCGCTGGCCAAGGAATACGACCGCTCGGAGATCTCGCCCACCTTCCGCGGCAACGGCTCGCGCACGGTCGATACCGACGTCTACCGTGCCGCGCTCGCGAGCGGGTTCGGCGACTGGCGACTCGAGGTGCGCGGGCTCGTGCGCCATCCGCTCTCGCTGAGCATGGAGAACATCCGCCGCCTGCCCCAGCGCACGCAGATCACCCGGCACGACTGCGTCGAGGGGTGGAGCGCGATCGGAGAATGGACCGGGCCGCAGCTCGGCACGATTCTCGAAGGCGCGGAACTGTTGCCGCAGGCGAAGTACATCGTGTTCCGCTGCGCCGACACGCTCGGCGGCGATCCCTACTACGAGAGCATCGACCTGATCGACGCCTACCACCCGCAGACGATCGTCGCGCACCGCCTCAACGGCGAGGCCCTGCCGGAGATGAACGGCGCCCCGCTGCGCATGCGGATCGAGCGGCAACTGGGCTACAAGCACGCCAAGTACCTGACCGCGATCGAAGCGGTCGCCAGCTTCGACGGCATCGGCGGCGGCGAAGGCGGCTACTGGGAAGACCGCGGCTACCAGTGGTACGCAGGGGTCTAGCCCCTCGGGTACTTCGCCAGCGAGCGCTGCCACCCCAGCGCGACCATCTCTTCCAGTACCGCCAGGTCGATATCGGCCAGCTTGTTGACGTAGAGGCACGCCTTGCCGCGCGAATGCTTGCCCAGCCGCGCGAGCAGCGGGGCGAAGGCGGCTTCCTCGCTCGGATCGCCGCAGTCGAGGACATAGAGCGAGTGCTTCGCCTTGCGCGGGCTGAACCCCACCCGGCACATGTCGCCTTCGTGCCCGCTGGCGTAGCGGTAGTGATATTCGCCGTAGCCGATGATGCTCGGCCCCCACATCTTTGCCGACTCGCCCGTCACCCGGCGGAACAGCGCGTCCAGCACCTTGGCATCGGCGCGCTTCGCCTCCGGCTCCACGGCCACGATGAAGTCTTCGGGAGCGACTTCGGTGATCCGGGTCTTGTTCTCGGCCATCCGCGTAGATTAGCGCGGCGTTGACAGCGGGCAAGCGCTCGGGTGAAATCCCTGCGAGGACAAGGGAGACCCCGCACCGATGTGGCTGCTCAACAAGTTCCTGACCAAGGCGATCAAGCGCGGCAAACTTGTCGTCACCGATCACGACGGCAAGGTCTACGAATATGGCCCTTCGGCCGAGGGAATGGACGCGCGCGGGGCGATCCGGATCCGGCTCACGAACAGCAAGGCGGCCCGGCATATCGCGCGTTACCCGCAGCTCGGGGCCGGTGAAGCGTACATGTGGGGGTGGCTGGTCGTCGAACCGCCGCACGACATCCGCGACATGATCCTGTTCGTGACGATGAACGCCAAGCGGCTGGGCGACGCGTCGCTCGCGGCGAAGGGGCCGCTACGCAAGTTCGCCGACCGGGCGATCGCGCGGCTCGACGGGATCAACCCGCGCGGCAAGGCGCGCCGTAACGCCGAGCACACCTACAACCTCACCCGCCAGCTCTACGAGCGCTTCCTCGATGAGGATCGCCAGTACACCATGGCCTATTACCGCGACCCTGCGAACAGCCTCGAGCAGGCGCAGATGGACAAGAAGGCGCACATCGCCAGCAAGCTCTACCTGCAACAGGGCAAGTGCGAGGGTATGCGCGTGCTCGACATCGGCTGCGGCTGGGGCGGCCTCGCGCTCTACCTGCACGAGATGTACGGCGTGGAGGTGCTCGGCGTGGCGCTCGCGCCCGACCAGATCGCCTTCTGCCAGGAACGCGCCGAAGCCGCCGGGGTGGCCGACAAGGTCAAGTTCGAGCTGATGGACTACCGCGATGTGGAAGGCGACTTCGACCGCATCACGAGTGTCGGCCTGCTCGAGCACGTCGGCACGATTCATTACCCCCAGTTCTTCGAGCACACGCACAAGCTGCTGAAGCCCGACGGGGTGATGTTCAGCCACTGCTGCGGCCGCGCGGGCCCTCCGGGCCGGACCGACGCCTGGACGCGCAAGTACATCTTCCCCGGCGGCTACATCCCGGCCCTCTCCGAACTGGTGACCGAAAGCGAGAAGGCGGGCTGGCAGGTGATGGATGTCGAGGCGATGCGCTTCCACTACAGCCACACGCTGGAGGAGTGGTACAACCGGACCGTCATGCACAAGGACGAGATCGTCGCGATGTACGACGAGACGTTCTACCGCATGTGGCTGTTCTACCTCGCCGGCGCCGAGCAAAGCTTCCGCCACGGCAATATGGTCAACTGGCAGCTGCAATACGTGAAGGACCGCAACGCCATCCCGATGACCCGCGACTACATGACCGAGGAAAGCGCACGCCTGCGCGAACGCGGCGAAGTGCCGAGCTGGCGCTTCGATCCCGCGCTGCGCGAAGCGGCGGAGTGACGCGGATAGGCCAGCTTCGGAGCGTGGAAGGACCTTCCCCGTTGCCGACCCGCCCGACCACTGATACGCGCGCCGCCGATTGACGGAGTGCTTGTGAAATGTCCGATGTGAAACGCGTTGTCCTCGCTTATTCGGGCGGCCTCGACACCAGCGTGATTGCCAAGTGGCTGACGGTGGAACGCGGGCTGGAGGTCGTCACCTTCACCGCCGATCTCGGTCAGGGGGAGGAGATCGAACCGGCGCGGACCAAGGCGCGCGCGATGGGCATCCCGGACGAGCACATTTTCATCGAGGACCTGCGCGAAGAATTCGTCCGCGACTTCGTGTTCCCGATGATGCGCGCCAATGCGCGCTACGAGGGCGACTACCTGCTCGGCACCAGCATCGCGCGGCCGCTCATCTCCAAGCGGCTGGTCGAGATCGCGCGCGAGACCGGCGCCGATGCGATCGCCCACGGCGCCACCGGCAAGGGCAACGACCAGGTCCGCTTCGAGCTTTCCGCCTACGCGCT
>CAMPGP010000112.1 GCA_946885545.1 uncultured Altererythrobacter sp. | reverse complement strand
GGCACCTGCACCTTCTACGGCACCGCCAACTCCAACCAGATGATGATGGAGATGATGGGGCTGCACATTCCTGGCAGCGCCTTTGTCCAGCCGGGCACCAAGCTGCGCCAGGCGCTGGACCGCGCGGCGGTGCACCGCGTGGCGGCGATCGGGCAGGATGGTGACGACTACCGGCCGCTGGCGCGCTGCGTGGACGAGAAGGCGATCGTCAACGCTGCGGTCGGCCTGCTCGCGACCGGAGGATCGACCAATCACGCGATCCATATCCCTGCCATGGCGCGCGCGGCGGGGATCGCGTTCGACTGGAACGACCTGTCGGAACTCTCGAGCGTGGTGCCGCTGCTCGCGCACGTCTATCCCAACGGCGCGGGCGACGTGAACCAGTTCCACGCCGCGGGCGGCATGGGCTACGTGATCGGCGAGCTGCTCGAGGCGGGCCTCGCGCATCGCGACGTGCTGACGGTGAGCGATGGCGACCTGTCGAACTATGCGCGCGAAGCCGGGCTCGACGGCGAGAAGCTGGCCTGGCGCAACACCGGTCCGAGCGGCGACAAGGCAATGCTGCGCCCGGCCGCGGATCCGTTCCAGCCCGACGGCGGGATGAGGCTCGTCCAGGGCAACCTCGGGCGGGCGTGCTTCAAGTCTTCGGCGGTGGAGAAGGAGCGCTGGACGATCGAAGCCCCGTGCCGCGTGTTCGAGACCCAGAAGCAGGTCGCCGAGGCTTTCAAGGCGGGCGAACTCGACCGCGACGTGGTCGTGGTGGTCCGCTTCCAGGGGCCCCGCGCCAACGGCATGCCCGAACTGCACAAGCTGACCCCGCCGCTCGGCGTGCTGCAGGATCGCGGCTACCGCGTGGCGCTGGTCACCGACGGTCGCATGTCGGGCGCGAGCGGCAAGGTGCCCGCGGCGATCCACTGCACGCCCGAAGCGCTGGGCGGCGGCCCACTTGCGAAGCTGCGCGACGGCGACGTGGTCCGTGTGTGCGCGGCGACCGGCGAACTTTCGACCACGGCCGATCTCGACAGCCGCGAGCCCGCGCCCGAACCGGCGCCCGATCTAGGCACCGGGCGCGAGTTGTTCGCCATGTTCCGCAATTTCGCCGATGGCGCCGAACAGGGCGGCTCGGCCATGCTCGCCACAGCAGGACTCTGATCTGATGCACGATATCGCCACACTGATGAAAACCGCGCCGGTCATCCCAGTGATCGTGATCGACGACGTCGCCGATGCCGCGCCGCTGGCGAGCGCGCTGGTCGCAGGGGGTCTGCCCGTGCTCGAAGTGACGCTGCGCACGCCCGCCGCGCTCGATGCCATCGCGGCGATGAAACGCGTCGAGGGCGCGATCGTCGGCGCGGGCACGGTGACCAACCCGCACGAGCTCGACCAGGCGCTCGCCGCGGGCAGCGAATTCATCGTTTCGCCCGGTCTCACCGAGCCGCTGGCGCGTGCCGCGATCGATCGCGGGGTGCCGTTCCTGCCGGGTATCGCCGACGCTGGCGACATCATGCGCGGCCTCGACCTCGGGCTCACGCACTTCAAGTTCTTCCCCGCGATGGCCGCCGGGGGCCTGTCCGCGCTGAAGGCGCTCGCGTCGCCCTTCGGCCAGTGCCGCTTCTGCCCCACCGGTGGAATCGGTCCGGACAATGCGGCCGAGTGGCTCGCGTTCGATCCCGTGCTTTGCGTCGGCGGTAGCTGGGTCGCGCCGCGCGGCAGGCCCGATGTCGCCGAGGTCGAGCGGATCGCGCGCGAGGCGGCGGCGCTTTCGCGTTAACCTTTGCGGGCGCTGCGTCCCCGCGCGGGACGCGTCTGCCGCAGGACTGGCCGTTAACGATCTGGCGCCGCATAACGCGATGCATGGACCCGATGATTAAATGGATCGGCGGCGCGACCGCCGCACTCGTTCTCCTCTTCGGCGGCGCGATGGTGGCGACCGAATTCTGGCCCGCTCCCGAAGCCGAAGACCCGCCCGCACTCGAGCAGGCCATACCCGTGGACGAGACGGCAATCGCGGAGGCCGGCGACGCGTCTGGCATGCAGGCAGCGGCACAGACCGCGCCCGAGCCAAAGGCGGACGAACCCTTCGTGGTAAAGCGGATCCTGCCGATCGAGGGGCCGATCAAGTACGGCGAATGGCACTGGGACGACGAGGGCGTTCCCGAGGGACCGCTGGTGGTGACCGTCGATCTCGACGCGCGCGTAATCTCGGTCTTCCGCAACGGCTACGAGATCGGCGCGGCGGCGACCATGCTGGGCACCGACGATCATCCGACCCCGCTCGGCACGTTCCCGATCCTGAGCAAGGAACGCCACAACGTCTCGGAGAAGTACGGCAACGCGCCGATGCCGTGGACCCTGCGGCTGACGCATGACGGGATCGCGATCCACGGCGGATCCGAGGTCGAGAACGGCTACGCCAGCCACGGCTGCATCGCCATCCCCGACGAACTCGCAAGCCGCCTCTTCGCGGTTGCCAAGAAGGGCGACAAGGTCATCATCACGCGCGGCGAGACCATGACCATGGGCGATTCGATCGTCTGATCAGCCGGCGCGGCGCGGGGTCTCGCGCGCGAACAGCCAGAAGCGCTCCCCCTCCTCGTCGGACATGCGGCCTTCTATGCCCCCGACGTTGCACGGCTGCCCGGCGAAGAGTGAGCGGGCCATATGTGCCGCGCTCCGGGCATCGAGCGTGCCGCCCAGCGCGCGCGCCACGGCCTCGATCACGCCGATCCGCACCACGTTCGAGTCCGGCAGCCCTGTCCGCAGCGCGGCATAGCGGAATCCGCCATCGGTTTCGGCGACGCATTCGGCCCATTCACGCCCGACCATGAACGCGATCGCTTCGGCGGCCTCGGCGAGGTGGCCGGCGCTCCGCGCGAGGGCCGGCACCTCGATCCAGTCCGCCTCCGCCAGCGCGCGGCGCATGCGCACGCGGTCGAAGCGCTCGTCGAGATTCGAGGGGTCGGCGACCGGTTCGAGCCCGGCATCACGTACCACCGCCCCGAGCTCCGCGCGCCGCCAGCCGAGGAGCGGGCGGATCAGCTTCCCGCCAATGCCAGGAATACCGGTAAGGGCACGCACACCCGCGAGGCCCGCGACCCCGCTCCCGCGGTTGAGCCGCATGAGCAGCGTTTCCGCCTGGTCGTCCATGTGATGCGCGGTGGCGAGAGCCCCGAGCCCGCGCGCCTTGACCCATCCACCGAGCGCCTGGTAACGCGCGAAGCGCGCCCGATCCTGCAGGTTGCCCGGAGGAACCACCACCCGCAGCGTCGCATGCGGCACGTCCATCGCCGCGCAAACGCGCGCCACCATCGCGGCCTCGTCGGCGCTTTCGGGCCGCAGGGCATGATCGACGGTGGCCGCTTCGACGCGGCCTGGAAGCGCGGCATGCGCGAGGAGCAGCAGCGCGAGACTGTCCGGCCCGCCCGAGACCGCGACGCCGAGCCGCGTATCCTCGGGCCAGACCCGCGCCAGATCGGCGCGAAAGCGCTCTACGCGCGCGGGGTCGGGCGGCCTATCAATTGCAGGTGACTTTCCGCCGGTTCGCCTCGTAGGCATCGGACAAGCGGCCCGCCGCGACGGCGGGGTAGGTGTCGCCGAACTCCGCGAGCGCGATGCAGGCGCGGCTGGTATCCTGCGCAGCGATCATCGCTTCCGCCAGAAAGAGCAGGCTGTCGGGCGCGCGTGCGCCCTGCTTGTCGCCCTGGTAGTTGCGCAGGAACCATGGCGCGGCCTCGGCCGGCTTGCCGCCGTCGAGGTAGGCCCGCCCGAGCAGGTTGCGGCCGTAGCTGATCAGCCGGTGGTCGGGATACTTCTCGACATAAAGCGAGAGCTGCTGCTGGGCTTCGGGATAGAAACCCGCATCCCATAGCCGGAAGCCGTAGTTGTATTCGTCTTCCCCGGCGTCCCCGGTCTGCGGCTTGGCGATTTCCTGCACTGCCGCGAGACGCTCCGCCGTCGGCCCCGTAGCGGCGGGCGGCGATGGCGGGGGCGATGCCGGGCGTGGAGAGGAAGCGCCGCCGGTCATTGCCGAGAGATTGCCCTGCGCCGCACTTTGCCCACCCGCGGCGGGGGCAGGTACGGTCGTCGTGACCTCGAGCGCTGCCAGCCGCGTTTCGAGTTCGCTCAGCGAATTCGCGTTGCTTTCGGTCTGCGCGGTGAGCGACTGGATCTGCGATTCGAGCGCGTCGAGCCGCGCGAGAATGTCGGTCACCGCCGTCGTCGAAGGGGCCGCGGCCGTCGGACGCGCGGGAGTGGAGCCGGAGATCTCGGGCTGGAAGAAACGCCCGTCGCTGCCCGGGAATACGCTGCGCTGCAGCGCGCGGACTTCGGCCTCCAGCTTGCGCAGGCGCGCTTCGCCGTCGTCCTGCGCGAACGCCGGAGTCGCGGTGGCGCCGACCGAGACGATCGCCAGTGCGCCGAGAATTGCACGGCTCGTGCGGCTCTTCATGGTAATTCTGCTCCTGTCCCTCGAATCCGTCGATCCAAGCGCCCGACGCCCGAACGGCGCCTGAATACAGTTAATTTTGTGCCCCAAGCGCGCCCTGCTGTCGAGGCGAGCCAAGCGCAAACCGGGGGAAACTCAGGGCTGGCCCGCTTCGGCCGATTCCGTGCCCGGTGCGGACGGCGCCGGGGTCGCGGCTCGCGACAGCAGCGCCTCGGCGGTGACGGGGACGTCCCTAACGATCTCGTCCTCCTCCGAAAGCTTGGGCACCGGGCGCCCGCCGATGGTGATCGACAGGGCATAGGGGCGCCCGGTCCAGATCTGCGGCCCCTCGGCATCGGCGGGAACGGTGTAGCTCTCGCCTCGCGCCATTTGCTTCTGCATCAGTTCGGCACCGCTCGCATCGTAGAATTTGACCCAGGTATCATCCTGCAGGGCGGTGAATACGACCGGCCCTTCGGGCCTCGCCGACGCCGCGGCAGGCGGCGCGTTCGCGGCGGCCGCGGCTGCGGGAGCGGGAGCGGGCTCAGGATTGGCGAGCGGCCCCGGCCCTGCTCCGGGATAGAAATAGTCCTTGAAATAGGCGAAGCCGCCCGCGACCAGGAGCAGCGCGGCGAATGCGCTGAACCATGCCAGACCGCGTGTCGGCACGCGGGCCGGATCGCCGGGTTCGAAGCTGTTGGCGCGCACGGTTTCGCTCGAGCGGGTCTCGGCCAGTTCCTGGCGGACCTGATCGGCGATCTGCCGCTCGTCGAGGCCGACTGCGCGAGCATAAGTGCGCGAGAAACCGATCGCATAGGTTCGCGCGGGGAGCGCGGCGAAATCGCCCTGTTCGATGACGACGAGATGCCGCAGCGGAATCCGCGTCTCCGCGGCAACCTGTTCGATGGTGAGCCCGGCGGCTTCGCGCGCACGGCGCAGGCGCCCGCCCGCACCGTCCAGCGGCAGCTCGCCCGGAGCTTCGTTCAATTCGTCCGACATGCAGTCCCCAGCGTACCCGAAATCGCGCGGCTTGTTACCCGTTAAATCGCGCCCAAGAGCGCGCGCACCCGCCTGTCAAGCGCTGGCGCCCGCTGCTCAGCCGGGTTTGCGACGGGTCGGCCCGGGCGCGCGGCGGGATCAGTCGATGTCGATCCCGCGCTCGGTCGCCCAGGCGCTCATCGTGGCGCGCATGTCGTCCGGCGGGGAGGCAAGCCACCGCTGCATCGCCTTCTCGAGCTCGCGTAAATCGACCTGGCGGATCAGCTCCTTGATCTGGCCGACCGAGACCGGCGTGATCGACAGGCGGCGGAAACCGAGCCCGAGCAGCGCCATGGCCTCGAGCCGGCGCCCCCCCATCTCGCCGCACACGCCCAGATCCACCCCGCTGCCCACGGTGGCGAGCGAAATTCGCTTGAGGAAGCGCAGGATCGCCGGGCTCAGCCAGTCGTAGCGTTCGGCAAGCTTCGGATTTGCGCGGTCCGCCGCGAACAGGAACTGGGTGAGATCGTTGGTGCCGACCGACAGGAAGGAGACACGGGGGAGCAACAGGTCGAGCACCTCGGCAAGCGCAGGCACTTCCAGCATCGCACCGTAACGGATCGCTTCGGGCAGGAGCCTCTTCTTGCGGCGGAGGAAGGCGAGCTGGGCATCGAACACCGCCTTTGCGGCGTCGAATTCCCACGGCTCGCTGACCATCGGGAACATGACGTAGAGCGAACGCCCCGCCGCCGCCTCGAGCAGCGCTCGCGCCTGGACCTTGAGCAGGCCTTCGCGCTCGAGCGCGAGACGCAGCGCGCGCCAGCCCATCGCCGGGTTCTCGTCGTGCTCGAACTCGGTCTCGCGCAGATAGGGCAGCGCCTTGTCCCCGCCGATGTCGACCGTGCGGAAGATCACCGGCTTCTCGCCCGCCGCGTCGAGCACGTCGCGATAGAGCCGGAACTGGCGCTCGCGCTGGGGCAAAGTCGCGGAGACGAGGAACTGGAACTCGGTGCGGAACAGCCCGATCCCGTCAGCGCCGACCAGCGGCAGGGTCGAGATGTCGTCGCGCAGCCCCGCGTTCATCATCACTTCGATGCGCGTGCCGCAGCGGGTGAAGGGCTCGACGTCGCGCAGTTCGGCGTAGAGCGCCTGACGCTCGCGAGATTTGGCGAAGCGCTGGTCGAACGCGTCCTCGACCTGCTGCGCTGGCCGCACGACCGCGTTGCCGTTGTCCGCGTCGAGCAGGATGAAGTCGCCTTCCTGCACGATCCCGCGCAAGCCGCGCGCGCGGCCGAGCACCGGCACGCCCATGGCGCGGGCGACGATCACCACGTGCGCGGTGAGCGAGCCTTCCTCGAGGATGACGCCCTTGAGGCGGCGGCGATCGTATTCGAGCAGTTCGGCCGGACCGAGGTTTTTCGCGATCAGGATCGCGTCGCCGCGAAGGCCCTGCGTGGCCGCGGTGCCGAGCTGGCCCGAGACGATCCGCAGCAATCTGTTCGAAAGGTCCTCGAGATCGTGCATCCGGTCGGCGAGCAGGGGGTCGTCGATCTCGCGCATGCGCATGCGGGTACGCTGCTGGACGCGCTCGATCGCCGCTTCGGCAGTCAGGCCGGCGTCGATCGCCTCGTTGATCCGGCGGCTCCACCCTTCGTC
>CAMPGP010000111.1 GCA_946885545.1 uncultured Altererythrobacter sp. | reverse complement strand
GCTGATGCTCGACCCGCACGGCTTCGTCGCGACCTGCAACTCGACGCACTTCTTCATCGCGAGGGACGGCGAGATATGGACCTCGAGCGGCGACTACTGCCTCGACGGGATCACCCGCGGCATGGTGATCGAGATCGCGCGCGAGGCGGGAATCACGGTGCGCGAACGAAACTTCTCGCTCACCCATGTCTACGGGGCGGACGAGGCTTTCACGACCGGCACCTTCGCCGGGGTGGCGCCGGTCGGCACGGTCGACGGGCGGGTGCTCGGCACCGAGCGCGGGCCGATAGTCGAGCGTCTGCAACGGCTCTACCTCGAGCGTCTCGGCAAGGATGTCGCGGGCAGAGGAAGGCCGTGACGGTGCGCGTCGCCATGTGGTCGGGCCCGCGCAACATCTCGACCGCGATGATGCGCAGCTTCGGTGCGCGAAACGACTGCGCGGTGTCGGACGAGCCGTTCTACGGCGCATTCCTGAAGGCGACCGGCGAGCCGCATCCCATGGCCGCGGAAACGATCGAAGACATGGACTGTGACTGGCTCTCGGTGCTCGCGGCGCAATCGGGCGAAGCGCCGGGCGGCGAACCGGTCTGGTATCAGAAGCACATGCCGCACCACATGGTCGGCCCGATCGGCATCGCCGACATGCCGGATCATCGCCACGCCTTCTTGATCCGCGCGCCGGAACGCGTGGTCGCCAGCTATGCCGCGAAAAACGAGCTGCGCCGCCCCGAAATGCTCGGCTTCGCGCAACTGAGGAGGTACTTCGAACAGGTCGCCGAACGGACGGGCAACCCGCCCCCGGTGGTCGATTCCGACGATATCCTTGCCGATCCGAAGGGCGTGCTCGCGCGGCTGTGCCAAGCGCTCGGCATTGCCTGGGACCCTTCCATGCTGCGCTGGAAACGAGGGCCGCACCCCGAGGATGGCGTGTGGGGCGCGCACTGGTACGACAAGGTCAACGCCTCGACCGGTTTCGGCAAGGCGCCCGGCGAATTGCCGCGCCTCGATGGCGAATATCGCGCGGTCGCTCGAGCCTGCCACGACGATTACGTGGCGCTCCGCCGGTATGCTATCGCCCTGAAATAGCTGAGGCAAAAGCAGTTCGGCGACAAATTCGCCCGGTTTGACGCTAGCTCCGGTTCCCGATCGGCGATTTCGTGCGTTTCGCGATCACAGGAGAGCTCCGATGGAATACGAGATCGACGACGATCCGCAGGGCGAATGCGACCGGACCGATGCCGACCGCACGGGCGGTGTCCGCGAAGACCATATCGTACGTCCACGCTGCGACGAGGCGAGGGAAAGGCGGAGGCGGGAAACGCAACCCGGATAGCATGCCGCGGCATTCACTGGCGGGCATTCGTTGGCGGACAGGGTGGGATTCGAACCCACGGTGAGCGTGAACCCACGGCGGTTTTCAAGACCGCTGCCTTAAACCACTCGGCCACCTGTCCGCACAGCCGCCAGCTAGCCGTTGCGCGCGCGATTGTCATCATCGGCGTGGGGCGACGGTCGGTTCGGCTCCGCAACCTCTTTAACCGTCGAAAATCATTTGCCGTTCACATGCGTTCTGCCAGACAGCGCCGATGATGATCCGCGCCATTCTATCGCTCGCCCTCGCTTCGACGGCCGTCTTCAATCCGGCCCCGGCCGCGGCGCAGGACATGTCGTTCGACGCCTATCTCCAGATTCTGGTCGCGCGGGCGCGGGCCGAAGGTGTGAGCGAGGCGACGATCTCGCGCATGACGCAGGGCCTCCAGCCCAACATGCGGGTCATTGAGCTCGACCAGGACCAGCCCGGTACCCCTTCCAGTTCGGGCTTTCCCCGTCTCGCCCCCTACATCGCGACCCACGTCGACGCGGCCCGCATCAATGGCGGCCGCCGCGCCCATGCGAATTCGCTGGGCACCATCCGCGCGATCGAGCGCGAATACGGGGTGCCGGGCGAGATTCTCGTCGCGATCTGGGGGCACGAAACCGCCTACGGCAACGTTACCGGCAGCTTCGATCTGTCTCAGGCGCTTGCGACGCTGGCCTGGGAAGGGCGGCGGCGCGAGCTCTTCGCGGGCGAGTTCGTCGATCTCATGAAGGTCGCCGACAAGGGCTATCCGCGCTCGCAATTGAAGGGCAGCTGGGCAGGAGCCTTCGGCAATCCGCAGTTCCTTCCGAGTGTTTATTTGCGCCTCGCGACCGACGGCGACGGCGACGGCCGCGCGAACATCTTCACCAACAGCGCCGATACCTTGGCCTCGATCGCGAACTACTTCCGCGATGCCGGTTGGCGGTCGGGCCAGCCCTGGGGCGTGCGAACCTCGGTACCTAGCGGGTTCGACTGGTCGGCGGTGCGCAGCAAAGTCACCGCCCCGGTTTGCCCGCGCGTGCATGAGCGGCACAGCCAGTGGAAGACAGTGCGCGAGTGGCGCGCGCTCGGGGTGCAACCGCAACGCCCGCTGAGTGACGACGTGATGGCGTCGCTGTTCCAGCCCGACGGTGCCGGGACCCCTGCCTGGCTCTTAACCACAAATTATAGGGTCATCCTCGAATACAACTGCTCGAATTACTACGCGATGAGTGTGGGGCTTCTGGCAGATGAGATCGTGCAATAACCTGTTCCGCGGAGCGTTCGCGCTTGGGCTGACCGGCGCGCTGGCAGGCTGCGGCCTGATGGGAGGGGAGGGCGAACGCCCTCTCGCGCTCTCGGCGAATCCGACACCGGGCGAGGCGCGGACCGGACCCTCGGCCGATTATCCCATGGTGCTCGGCGAGCCCTTTTCGATCGATGGCGTCGAACACGTCCCTTCCGACGCGCTCAATCACGACGAGGTGGGCTATGCCTCGCTCGATGCCGAAGCGGGCGCGGGCGTGACCGCGGCGCACAAGACGCTCCCCTTGCCGAGCTACGTCGAGATCACCTCGCTTCAGAGCGGCCGCACGATCCTGGCGCGCGTAGAGCGGCGCGGGCCCATGACCAATTCGCGCGTCGTCGCCCTTTCGCCCGATGCTCTCGCGCAGATTTCGATTGCGGAGGGCGCACCCGTCCGCATCCGGCGCGTCAATCCGCCCGAAGCCCAGCGTGCCGAACTGCGCGCGGGGCAAACTGCACCTCTGCGCATGGACACGCCGGAAACGTTGCTCGGCGTGCTGCGTCGCAGGCTTCCGGCCGACGGTTCGGCGAGCCTCGCGGATGCGCGTCAGGTGCCAGTTCCCTCGGGTGTCGAGACCGCTTCGGCGTCCGCGACAGGCACATCACCACCGGTTCCCGCAGCCCCCGCGAAATCCGGTACGACGCCTGCCACGCCAGCGGGCGTATACGCTCTCGCACCCCTCTCGGATGCGGAGGGGCAGGCCAAAGAAGATCCACCCTCACCCGCTACGCCCACGTCCGCGCCCGCAAAAGGCGCATTCGTCGTTCAGGCGGCGGCATTCTCGAGCGAGCAGAACGCGGTCCGCGCCGCCGAGGCGCTCGAGGGCTTCGTGACCCGGTCCGGCGCCTACTATCGGGTCCGCACGGGCCCCTATGAGACCCGTGGACAGGCCGAAGCCGCGCTCGCCAAGGTGCGCGCCGCCGGTTATAGCGACGCGAAAGTGTCCACCGCAGGTTGAACCGTCGGCTCCCGCCCGGCGGCGGGAGCGCAATTGACCGGTTTGTTTCGATACATCGCCCTCGCACCGGCGCTGGCGCTCGCCAGCGCCGCGGGCGGCGCCAACCCATCGCCCGAGCGAGCGCAGCCTTTCGCCGGAGCGCCGATCGCGCTGCTGGTCGACCTTTCATCGGGTCAGGTGCTGTTTTCGCGCGAGGCCGACAGGCGCTTCATGCCAGCCTCGATCACCAAGGTGATGACCGCCTTCCTCGCCTTCGAGCTCATGGAGGAAGGCAAGCTCTCGCCCGGACAGTCCTATACGATGAGCGAACAGGCATTCCGCGACTGGCACGGCAAGGGCTCGCGCATGTTCCTCGACAGGAGCGAACCGGTGACGGTCGAGACCCTGCTGCTCGGCGTAACCAGCGTGTCGGCGAACGATGCATCGGTGGTGCTCGCGGAAGGTGCCGCGGGGTCGGTCGAAAACTGGGTCGACCTGATGAACGCCAAGGCGCGCGAAATCGGCATGAACGACAGCCATTTCGGAACTCCGAACGGCTGGATGGACGAGGGCCGCACCTTCACCACCGCGCACGATCTCGCACTTCTCGCGGGTGAGATGATCGCGCGGCACCCGCGGCTCTACAGCTTCTATTTCGGGCGCGAAGGCATGTCGTATCGCGGCATCGCACAGGCGAACCACGATCCCATTACCGGAAAGGTCGAAGGGGCCGACGGGATCAAGACCGGCTTCACCAACCAGGCCGGCTACGGCTTTCTCGGCAGCGCGGAGCGCGATGGGAGGCGGCTGGTCATGGTGGCGGCGACCGCGCCCACGCCGCGCGATCGCAACAGCGCCTCGGTTGCGCTGATGGAATGGGGCTTCGAGGCTTTCGATACCCGCAACCTGTTCGAGCGCGGAGGCTATGTCGGCGAAGCGCTGGTGCAGGAAGGGGCGCGCGGTACCGTGCCGCTCGTCGCCGCGGCGCCGATCAACGCGACTTTCCCGCAAGGTCGAAATGCGACGCCGAAACTCACGATTCGATACGACGGCCCGTTGCAAGCCCCTCTGGAAGAAGGGGAGCGAGTCGCCGAGCTCGAGATCGCGGTCGCAGGCGCTCCGCCCTCGCGCGTTCCCCTGGTGACGGGAGAGGCCGTACCGGCCGCCAACGAATGGCAGCGGCTCAAGAACGGCGTCGTGGGCCTGTTCCGTTGAGGCGCGGTCGGTTCATTGCGTTCGAAGGCGGGGAGGGTAGCGGCAAGTCGACGCAGGCCAGGCTCCTCGCCGATGCGCTGGCAGGGCGAGGCATCGCGACCGAGCTGACCCGCGAACCCGGGGGAACGCCGGGCGCCGAGGCTATCCGTTCGCTCTTGCTCGAGCCGCCGGGGGAGGGATGGGGCGCACCCGCCGAGGCACTGCTCTTCGCCGCAGCGCGCGCGGATCATGTCGCTCGCCTGATCAAGCCCGCGCTCGACGCCGGGCGCTGGGTCGTATGCGACCGGTTCGTCGATTCCAGTCGCGCGTACCAGGGCGGGGCCGGCGGTGTGGGCGACGAAGCGGTCCTTGCGCTGCATGCCATCGGCAGCGACGACCTGCGGCCTGACCTGACGATCCTGATCGATATTCCGCCTCAGATCGCCGCCCAGCGGCTCCTCGCGCGCGATGCGGGCAGGTCGGACGCGATCGGCGGGCGCGACGCCCGGTACCACGCGAAAGTGGCGGAGGCCTTCCACGCATTCGCGGGGGCTGAGCCGGACGCGTTCGCGGTCGTCGCGGGCGATGCCTCTCCCGAGCAGGTGCATGCCCGCGTGCTCGATGCGCTCTCACCCTTCCTGAGCGAATCTGCAGCGTGACGATGCTCGGCCACGACGATCCCTGGCGCCAGTGGCGCGAGGCGCTTGGCGGAGAGCGGATGCACCATGCCTGGCTGCTCGCCGGCCAGCGCGGCCTCGGCAAGATGAGCTTTGCCGAAGCCGCCGCGCGCGAGCTTTGCGCCGAGCCGGGCGTCACCCAACCCAGGGGTCAGCATCCCGACATCCACGTCCTCACGCACCTGCCGAAGGACGACAAGGAAGAGCGCAAGCGCGAGGACGGCAAGGCCTACGAGGTCAAGCGCAACATCACCGTCGACCAGATCCGCACGATGCAGCGCAGGCTCAACACGCGCCCCACGCTCGGATCGCGTCGGGCGGTGATCATCGACCCGGCGGACGATCTCGAGAAGAGCGGCGCCAACGCTTTGCTCAAGAGCCTCGAAGAGCCGCCCGCCGGCACGTTCTTCCTGCTCGTGGCGCACCGGCCGGCCAAGCTGCTCCCGACGATCCGCTCGCGCTGCCGGGTGCTGCGTTTTCCCCGGCTCGACGACAATGACCTCGCTCGCTGGCTAGCGGCGCAGGCGCCCGAGGCCGACGCGGCGACCCGTGAAGCCGCGGTGCGCGCGGCGAGCGGTTCGCCCGGCGTGGCACTCGATTTCGTCGAGCGCGACCTCGCGCCGCTCGATGCGTTGATGACCCGGATCGTGACGAACGGCGACGAAAGCTTCGAACTGCGCGGCAGGCTCGCCGATGCGATCGGAGCGCGGCCCGACCGCGAGCGTGTCGCTGCGATACTCGACCTTGCGCGATCGGTGCTCGCCAATCGGATGGCGGGCACGGACCGTCGCAACCTGACCGGACTGGTCGAGGCGCACGCGGACCTCGTGCGCCTCGCGGGGCAGGCGCCCACCTACAATTTCGACGCCGGGTTGCTGGTGATGGAAATCGGAACCTTGCTCGCCTCCGCCGCGCCCGCTAGCGCACGCGCCGATGCCTGACCCCTTTTATATCACCACCGCGATCAACTATCCCAACGGTCGCCCGCACATCGGCCATGCCTACGAAGCCGTGGCGGCGGACGTTATCGCCCGCTTCCAGCGCGCCATGGGGCGCGAGGTTCGCTTCCAGACCGGCACCGACGAACACGGACTGAAGATGGCGCGCAAGGCCGCCGAACAGGGCCGCACCGCGCGCGAGCTCGCTGACGAAATGTCCGGCTATTTCAGGGAGATGACGGACACCCTTAACGTGTCCTACGATCGCTACATCCGCACCGTAGAGCCCGAGCACCATCGCGCCAGTCAGGCGATCTGGCAGGCGATGGAGGCCAATGGCGATCTTTACCTCGATCGCTACGAAGGTTGGTACTCGGTCCGCGACGAAGCCTACTACGACGAGAAGGAACTCGTCGCGGGCGAGGGCGGAGAGAGGCTCTCGCCCCAGGGCACGCCGGTAGAATGGACGGTCGAAGAGAGCTGGTTCTTCCGCCTCTCGAAATACCAGGAGCCGCTGCTCGACCTGCTGCGCACGCCGGGCTTCTGCGAGCCGGAGAGCCGCCGCAACGAGATGCTGGCTTTCGTTTCGGGCGGGCTCAACGACCTCTCGGTCAGCCGCACCAGCTTCGACTGGGGCGTGCCGGTGCCGGGCAGCGACGGCCACGTCATGTA
>CAMPGP010000110.1 GCA_946885545.1 uncultured Altererythrobacter sp. | reverse complement strand
CCACCGCGGCCATCAGCTCGGGCACCTTGCTGTAGCTGCGCTTCCACAGCGCGCGGAAGGCGCGCGCGGAGCTGATGATCGGCAGATAGTGGACGTTGAAGCGCGCCGCGATCTCGGCCAGCTTGTAGGGCATGCCCGCGCCGCAGGTGACACCGGTGACCATTCCGCGGGTCTGTTCGAGGACACCCTCGAGCACGGCCTGAGCGCCGCCCATTTCCCACAGCACGTTGATGTTGATCGCACCCTTGCCGTCGGCGATCTCGTAGGCGCGCTTCACCTGCTCGCTGGCGCCGTCGATGGCGTAGCGGATCAGCTGCTCGTGCCGTTCCTTGCGGGTCAGCTGGTCGTATACCTGCGGGATGATCTTGCCTTCGGCGTCGTAGCTGTCGGCGTTTACCGCACTCACGGTGCCGATACCGCCCGCGGCGGCCCAGGCGCCCGAGCTCAGGTGGTTGGTCGCCGAAACGCCCTTACCGCCTTCGATCAACGGCCAGACCTCGCGGTCGCCGTAGAGGATGGGGCTCAATCCCTTGAATGCCATTTTGACTGCGTATCCTTGTTCGCGCGCTATCGCGCCGCGTTGCCTGCCTCGCCCGGCGACCCCCGGCATGGCTTGATCTGTTCGGGTTCGGGCCTCTTAGCCGCCCGCTTGAACTGTGCATAGTACCCCGCCAGCTCCGGCGCATCGGCGAATGTGTCGAGTTCGAACCCGACCTGCTGGAGCTCGCAGCTGAGCAGCAGCGGATCGATTCCGTGCTGGTCGGTCGGGCGGTTGACGTCGACCACGATCAGTCGCCCACCCTCCCGCAGCGCGGGCCACAGGCGCCACGCAAAAGCATAGGGCTCGCGGATCTCGTGATACATGTGGACCATGAATATCCGGTCGAAACTATCCACGGGCAGCTTGGGATCATCGGGATCGCCAAGCTTGATCGATACGTTGTCGAGCCTTTCGCGCTCGACCCGGCGGGCCAGGCGGTCGAGCGCCTCGCGATCAATGTCCTGCGCCAGCACGCGGCCGTCTTCGCCCACGCGGTCGGCGAGGCGCACGGTGTAATATCCCTCGCCCGCGCCGATGTCGGCCACACTCATTCCCGGCGCGATCTCGGCCAGGTCCATGACCTTCTGCGCCTCGCCCACGCTGTCGCGCTGGGTCTCGGTCGAGAACTGGTTAGACCCGAGGTCGGACACCGGCCGGTCGGGCAAGGGAAATTCGCGCGCGCCCTCCAGCCGATCGGGATCGACCGGCTCGCATGCCGAGAGACCGACCGCCAATGCGGCGACTGCGAGAAGAATGTACGGCCTCATCGTCTTCAACCGCCCCTAGCGGCAAGCGCCAGAGCTGGCAAAACCTGCCTCAATCGACGTCCTCTACCTCGACCGCCTCGCCCGTCACCCGCTGCGCCAGCGCGGCGGAGATGAACTGATCGAGCGCGCCGTCGAGCACATCGTCGGGCGCGGTCGAGGTCACGCCAGTACGCAGGTCCTTCACCATCTGGTAGGGCTGGAGAACGTAGCTGCGAATCTGGTGGCCCCAGCCGATGTCGCTCTTGCTCGCATGTTCGGCGCTCGCGGCTTCCTCGCGCTTGCGCAGTTCTTCTTCATAGAGCCGTGCGCGCAGCATGCCCATGGCGGTGTCGCGGTTCTTGTGCTGGCTGCGATCGTTCTGGCTCGCGACCACGATGCCGCTCGGCATGTGAGTGATCCGGACCGCGGAATCGGTCGTGTTGACATGCTGCCCGCCCGCGCCGCTGGCGCGGTAGGTGTCGATCTTGAGGTCCGACGGATTGATCTCGATCGCGATGTTGTCGTCGATCACCGGGTAGACCCAGACCGAGCTGAAGCTTGTGTGCCGCCGCGCCGCACTGTCGTAGGGACTGATGCGCACTAGGCGATGCACGCCGCTTTCGGTCTTGGCGTAGCCGTAGGCGTTCTCGCCCTTGATCTGCAGAGTCGCGCTCTTGATACCGGCCTGCTCGCCCGCCTGATACTCGACCGTCTCGACCTTGAAACCCTTCCGCTCGGCCCAGCGGGCGTACATGCGAAACAGCATCTCGGCCCAGTCCTGGCTCTCCGTCCCGCCTGCGCCCGCATGGATTTCGAGGAACGTGTCATTGGCATCGGCTTCGCCCGCGAGCAGCGCCTGGACCTTGTCCGCGTCGGCGCGGGCGGCGAGCCGCGCGAGGCTGGCCAGACCCTCGGCGACAACGTCGTCGTCGCCCTCGGCATCGCCCATTTCGACGAATTCGATTGCGTCCGCCTTCTCGCTCTCGATCTCGCGTACGGTATCGACCGCGCTCTCGAGCCGCTTCTGCTCGCGGGTGATCGCCTGCGCTTCCTTCGGATCGTCCCACAGCGTGGGATCCTGAACGCGGGCGTTGAGCTCGTCGAGGCGGCGCAGCGCACGTTCCCAGTCGAGCGACTGGCGAACGAGCGCCAGCGCGGCGTCGATACGGTCGATGTGGGCCTGCCCTTCGGCACGCATGAAGTCATTCTCCGATCAGGAATTGGCGGCCCGCTTAGACGAGTGGCACGGATTGCGAAAGGGTGCCGAAAACCGCGCTCTCAGTCGCCCCGCTCGAGCTTCCGTACCGCTGCGAGCGTCAGGCGCACATGATCGCGGTAGTCGAGGTCCGAATGGACGAACACGATCTTTTCGCTGCTATCGATGACGTAACTCGTCCGGTCGGTCATCCCGGTGTCCTTGCCCTCGCGAACCAGCGCCGCGTCGTAGGCTTCGACGATCCTCGGCGTCGCTGCGCCGACCGCGAACTTGTCGCGGCATTCCTCGGTCGAGAAGCGCTTGAGCGTGTCGATGTCGTCGTTCGACATGCCGATCACCATCGCCCCGGCTGCGGCGAAATCGTCCGCCGCTTCGGCAAACTGGCGCGCCTCGAGCGTACAGCCCTTGGTGAAGGCCTTCGGATAGAAATAGAGCACGACCGGACCCCTGGCGAGCGCGGTCCGCAGGTTGAAGGCGAAGGCCTTGCCCCCTTTCGCGGCCTGCGTGGCGAACAAAGGCGCCTGCGCCCCGGCAGGCAGTTCCGCCGCCGCGGGGACCGAAGCGAGCGCGGCGAGTACCGCCGCAAGGACAAGTTTCTTCATCGCACTCTCCCCGGCGGCGAGGCTAGTAGATGCCGCCCTGTTCTTCCACGAAGTCCGCCGGTTCGGCGTCGTTGCCCGAGGTGACGACGGTGCGCTGGCGCGCCTCGTTTCCACGGCGGATCAGCGCGAGAATCTCGTTTCGCTTTGCCTCGATCGCGTCGGCGCGGGTGCGCCGCGGCGGCTCGGTATCGGGCTTGAACGCCTCCCAGATGATCGAAGCGAGCGGATCGTCGGTCGGCCAGCCGTCGAGCACGCGCTTGCCCGAGCGGCGATCGATCCGCACCATCCGAACGCCCGCGGGAGCGACGAAGGGATCGTGCGACCAGTGATCGCGGGTGTTCTGGACGAACTCCTTGAACATCGGCGCGGCGGTGTTTCCGCCCTGCACCCAGCCGCCCATGTTCCGCGGCTGGTCGAAGCCGAGATACATGCCGGCGATTATGTCGGGCGAGCCGCCCACGAACCATGCGTTGGTCGGCCCGGTGGTCGTCCCGGTCTTGCCGAACAGCGGCAGGTCGAGGTCGCGCAGGCGTACCGCAGTGCCTCGGGTCACGACGCCCTCGAGCATGTGAACGACCTGATAGGCCGTCCGCGGATCGAGCACCTGTCGCCCGCTGATGCCCGGGCGCGGCATCGGCTTCCCGTCCCATTCGGGCATGTTGCACTTGTCGCACGCGCGCTTGTCGGCGCGCCAGATCACCTTGCCGCGGCGGTCCTGGACGTAGTCGATCAGAGTCGCTTCGTTCTGCCGGCCGTGATTGGCGAGCGCCGCGTAACCGTTGACCATCCTGAGCACGGTCGTGTCCCCGGCCCCCAGCGCGAATGCGGGATAGGGCTCGTAGCTGCCGATGCCGACACGTTCGAAGGTCTTGATGACTTCGGGCATGCCGGCGTCCATCGCGACGTGCACCGTCATCAGGTTGCGGCTTTGCTCGAGGCCCCAGCGCATCGTGTGCACGCCGCCGCCGCCGCCGCCGAAATTGCGGAAGCACTTCTCGCCCAGCGCAGCGCCCTGGTAATAGCAGAAGGTCTGGTCGGGCACCTGCGTCGCCGGGGTCATCCCATTGTCGAGCCCCGTCGCATAGACGAACGGCTTGATCGTCGAGCCCGGCTGCCGCAGCGCTTGGGTCGCCCGGTTGAAGTCGCTCAGGCGGCTGTCGAACCCGCCCTGCATGGCGAGCACGCGGCCCGACTGCGGCGCCATGGCGACGAACCCGCCCGACACCTCGGGAACCGAGCGCAGGCGATATCCGCTCCCGGCCTGCTCTACGGCGATCACGTCGCCCACCTTGAGCGCGTCGGGAAAGCCCGCCAGCGGATAGGTTTCGCCGTCGGTCAGTCCGATCGAAGCGGACGATCCACTGCGTTCGGTGACCACGCCGACCGACCAGTCGCGATAGCTGATGCCGAGGTTGGAGGAGCGCAGCTGCGAGATTAGATCGCCGTTGTCGGGATCGATCGTGGCGACCGGCCCCGGCCATCCGCGGTTGCCGTGATAGCGCATCATCCCGCCGCGCAGCGCGTCGCGCGCCGCCGCCTGGAGCTCGGGATCGAGCGAGGTCCGCACCCACAGCCCCCCGGCATAGACGCTGTTGCGGCCGTCTTCCGCGGTCTCGCCGAAATCCTCCATCAGCTTGCGGCGCACTTCCTCGAAGAAGTACCCCGCATCGGCGGTGTTGTATTGCGCGCGCATCGGCTTGAGCCCGAGCGGAGCAGCCTTGGCCTCCGCGGCTTCCGCCGCGGTGACGAAATTGTTTTCCGCCATCTGGTCGAGCACGAAGTTGCGCCGCTCGATGGCGAGCTCCTCGTTCTGCTTGCGGCCGTAGCGCTCGGGCGCCTTGGGCAGGATCGCGAGGAAGGCCATTTCGTTCAGCTCGAGATCGGCCACGTCCTTGTCGAAATAGGCGCGTGAGGCGGCCTGAACGCCGAAGCTGCGCCGGCCCAGCGGGATCTCGTTGAGGTAGAGTTCGAGAATCTGCGGCTTCGACAAAACGCCTTCGATGCGGCGCGCAAGGATCATTTCCTTGAGCTTGCGGGTGATCGAGTATTCGTTCGACAGCAGGATGTTCTTCGCCACCTGCTGCGTGATCGTCGAACCGCCGACCGCGCGCTCGCCTGACCCGAGCTTGCTGACGTAGTCGATCACCGCGCCCGCGAGGCCGCCCATGTCGATCCCGCCGTGGCTGAAGAACGTCTTGTCCTCCGCCGCCAGGTACGATTCGATCAGCGTTTCGGGAAAGTCTGCGTATTGCAGCTGCACGCGCCGCTCGCGCGCATAGGAATGGACGATCTCGCCGTTCATCCCGCGCACCATCGTGGGCAGCGGCGGCTCGTATTCGAGCAGCATTTCCGCGTCGGGCAGGTCGCGCGCGAGCAGGGCCCAGACGACGAGCCACAGCGCAAGGAACGCGCCGAGCAGTATCGTCAGCCAGCGGAACCAGCGCTTCTCGCGCCAGCTCGCCCTGAACCACTCGATCGCGCCCGAGGTGTCGCGCCGGATACGGTAGCGGAAATATTCCGTGGTGGACAGTTCGGTCATGATCAGCCCCGGCCTCTAGCACGGGGTTTCCGGATCGCGCCAGATCGATTGCATCGCCCTGCCGCCATCATTGCCCCGCTTCCCGCGCAAAATGGATGCGGATCGCGCGCGACATAACTTCTGCGAAGCGCGCCCGCCCCTCGGGCGCGGCCAGTCGGGCGGCATCCTCTGGATTGGTGATGTATCCGGTTTCGAACAGCACCGCGGGGACATCGGGTGCGCGCAGGACCGCCAGCGACGCCGAGCGGCGCGCCTGCGGATGGAACACCAGTCCGCCCTCCCCTTCGCGGACGATGAGGCTTGCGAAGCCTGCCGAGGTTTCCTGAACCCGCCGCTGCGACAGTTCGACCAGGATCGCGCCGACCTGCTCGCTCTGGCCGGCGAGCCGTACGCCATTCACCCGGTCGGCATCGTTTTCGCGCTCGGCAAAGCGTGCCGCAGCCTCGCTCGAGGCGTTCGCGGACAGCGTATAGATGCTCGCGCCGCTCGCCTCGGTCGTCTCCGCCGTGGAGTCGGCATGGATCGAGAGGAACAGGTCGGCTCCCATCCGGCGCGCGATCTCGGGCCGCTCGTCGAGCACCAGGAACCGGTCGTCCTCGCGCGTCAGCGCCACGCGGATGCCGCCCTCCTCCACCAGCCTGTCCCGCAGCGCCAGGGCCATCGCGAGCGCGATGTCCTTCTCGCGGTATCCCTCCACGCTGGCGCCGGGATCCTTGCCGCCGTGCCCCGGATCGATCACGACCAGCGGACGCGAACGGTCCTGCGGCCCGTGGATCGTGGGAAGGTCGACTGGATCGCCCGCTTCGGGCAGTTCCACCCGGATCACGTAATCGCGCCCCAGGTGCGGCACCGGCAGGGTCAGCCCGAAGGCCAACAGCCCGGCCATGAGGGCGAGCGGCACGAGAAATATCAGCCAGATCTGGAGCCGCACGGACATTGCGCCGGGACGTTACGGTGTTGCGGGCGTCTTGCGCAACATGGTTGCCCAACGAAACCCACGGTGCTAGCGCTGACAAGCCGGAAAACGGCCCGCGAAACCTTGCCTGCATACGTGTGCGCATGGCCTGGCGGGCACGAGCGGCAAGCCCGGGGTTCCACCCGAGCTTCCTACACAGGTTGATGCAAGACATGCGATTCCCCTCCCCGACCCTGACGACGCTGCCATCGGCAAGCGTCGCGACGTGGGCGGACCGGGCTGCGCGAAACAGGCGCGATCGCATGGTTGCAGACACATCATTCCGGCGTTGCGAAATCTCTCGCCTCGGCCGGTTCGACAAATCCGCCCGCCGCGTATCGGTCGGCGGAACCCACACATTTGCGCACGACATCCCGGCAGGCACCAGCCCGCCCGGACGCGCACGGAGAAATTTGAATGGCAACGCGCATGCTTATCGATGCGCGCCACCCGGAAGAAACACGGGTGGCGGTGCTCAAGGGCAATCGGATCGAAGAATTTGATTTCGAATCCGCCGAGCACAAGCAGCTCAAGGGCAATATCTATCTCG
>CAMPGP010000109.1 GCA_946885545.1 uncultured Altererythrobacter sp. | reverse complement strand
GATCTACACGTAAGGAGTCGCGGCAGCGTCAGATGTGTATAAGAGACAGGTGCATCTGCGAGCACGTTGGGGCTGAACACGAAGACGTAGTTGAAGCCCATGCTTTCCCAATCGATCCGCCGCAGGTTGGCGACCCGTGCGGTGCGCTCGACACCCAATACGCCTACGGTGATGAAGTCGCCGACGGCGATTCCCGCTGCTTCCGCCAGTTCCTCGTCGACCGAGACAAGCGGTTCGCCGGCCCACATCGGGCCCCACCATTCGCCCTCGATCACGGTGTTGCCGGGTGGAACGCTGTCGGCATAGGTCAGTCCGCGCTCGCCGCGCAGGCCCCAGGCTCCGTCAGGAATTTCCTCCAGATCGGCGACGCGGGTCATCGCATCGCGCGGGCCGTAGGCGATCACGGTACCGCGCAGCGCGGGCACCGTGCGGATCGCGGCCGCGGGCTGTTCGTCCTCGACCAGCGTTTCGAACTGGGCGATCCGGTCGCGCGGCAGGTCGAGCACGAAGTAGTCGGGCGCCTGCTGCGGCACGCGCCGCTCGATATTGCCGTCGATCGCGGTCTGGATGCCTGCGAGCAGGACGAAAGCCGAGAGGCCGAAGCCGAGCGCGGTCACCAGCGCGCCGGTGGAGGAGCCGGGGCGATGGAGATTGGCGAGGGCGTTGCGGACCAGCGGATTCGCGGGGCGGGGAAGGCGCGACGCGACCCGCGCGATTCCTCGCCCGAGCAGCGCCAGCAGACCCAGCGTTATCGCCGCGCCGAGGAGGAACAGCGCGGCTAGCGCCGGATCGTTCGAGGTCAGCAGCACGAGCGCGACGATTCCGGCCAATCCGCCCATGACCCAGCGCAGCGCGGTGCGATCGCGCGTGAGCGGCGTGACCCGAGCGCGCATCAGCGCCATCGCCGGGAAGCGGCGCGCGCGCAGCAGCGGGGTCGCTGCGAAGACCAGCGCCACCAACAGGCCGTATCCCGCCGCAAGCAGCAGCGCTCCGGGCGCGAAGACGAAGCCGCCCTCGACCGGCAGCAAGCCCTGCAGCGCGGCAGAGAGGATCGGCGTGACGAGCAGGCCCGCCAGCAGCCCGAGCACGCTGCCGACAATCGCCGCCGCGCCGATCTGGAGCGCGTAGATGCGCGCGATGTCGGTGCTCGTGGCGCCGAGCACCTTCAGCGTGGCGATGCTCGTCCGGCGCGCTTCGAGGTAGGACGTGACACCGCCGCCGATGCCGATTCCTGCGATCACCAAGGCGGCGAGCCCGACCAGCGTCAGGAATTCGCCCATGCGGCCGACGAAGCGGTCGGCGCCGGGAGAGGCGCGGTCGCGCGTGCGGAAGTCGAGCCCGGCCTCCGGGAAGCGCGCTTCGATTGCTTCCTCGACCGTTTCGGGGTCGGCGTCGGGCGTGAACGCGACGCGGTACTTGCTCTGGTACATCGACCCCGGCGCGGTCAGGCCCGCCCGTTGCGGCAAGCCGACGTCGGCGATGATGGTGGGGCCGAGCTGGAAGCCTTCGGACAGGCGATCGGGCTCGTCGGCGATGATCCCCGCCGCGACCAGCTCCTGCGTGCCGATGCGGAAACGCTCGCCGACCTCGATGTCGAGCCGGTCGATCGCGCCCTGCGCCAGCCACGCTTCGCCCGGCGCGGGCGCGCCCGCGGTGCGCCCGTCGGCCAGTGTAAGCGTGCCGTAGAGCGGCCAGGCGGTGTCCACCGCCTTCAGCTCGACCGGCGCGGCGTTCTCGCCCGCGGTGGCCATGGCCTGCAACCGGGTACCACCCGACAGGCGCCCGTATTCGCCGAGCGCAGCCTTTTCCTCAGGCGACAGATCGCGCTGCCAGACCTCGACCTCGAGATCGCCGCCGAGCAGGATCTGCCCCCGGTCGGCCAGTTCGCCCTCGATCGCGCCGGTCAGCGTGCCGATCGCGGCCAGCGCTCCGGTGCCGAGGAACAGGCATACCAGCAGCAGCCGAAGGCCCTTGAAACGTGCGTTGAGATCGCGCCGCGCGATGCGCCAGGCGGTGGACCAGGACAGGGTGTCAGGCACCCGTGTCGCTCGCCATGCGACCGTCGGCCATCGTCACTACGCGTTCGCAGCGCTCGGCGAGTTCGGGGTCGTGGGTGATCACCAGCAGCGTCGCGCCGGTCTCGGCGCGGCGGGCGAACAACAGGTCGATGATGCCATGGCCGGTGGCGACATCGAGGTTGCCGGTCGGCTCGTCCGCGAAGATCAGCGAGGGGCCGGGCGCTATGGCGCGGGCGATGGCGACGCGCTGCTGCTCGCCGCCCGAAAGCTGCTGCGGATAGTGATCGAGCCGGTGGCCGAGGCCGACCGCCTCGAGCTGGGCGCGAGCGCGGGCCTGCACGCCAGTTTCGCCTGCCAGTTCCATCGGCGTCGCCACGTTTTCGGTAGCGGTCATCGTCGGCAGTAGGTGGAAGGCCTGAAGCACGATGCCGATATTGCCGCGCCGAGCCAATGCCAGCGCGTCCTCGTCCATCGCCGCGAAATCCTGCCCCGCGACGGTGAGCGAGCCCCCGCTCGCGCGTTCGAGGCCGGAGAGCACCGCCATGAGCGAGCTCTTGCCCGAGCCCGAGGGGCCGAGCAGTGCGAGCACTTCGCCCTGGGCGACATCGAGATCGATGCCGCGCAGGATCTCCACCGGAGCGCCGGTCTGGCCGAGAGTGAGGGTGAGGTTGCGCGCGGAAATCGCGAGAGAGGGGCTTGTCACGCGGCTGCGATGGCATAGGCAGGCGCGGCGAACAAGGAGCCTTGCCGATGCGTATCGTCCTTCCGTCGATTGTCCTTGCGCTGGCGCTCGCCGGGTGCGGCAGCCCTGCGCCGCAGCCCGAGCCTGCGCCGAGCGAGCAGGTCGCCGCCGAACCCGCGCCCGTTTCCGGCCCCGAACGGCGCATTCTGGCGTTCGGGAACAGCCTGTTCGCGGGCTACAACCTCGAGGACGGCGAGAGCTATCCGGCACGGCTCGAGGCGGCGCTGCGGGAGCGCGGGATCGATGCGTGGATCGCCAATGCGGGGGTTTCGGGCGACACCACTGCGGCCGGGCTCCAGCGGCTCGCCTTCACGCTCGACGCGCAGGAGCGGGCGCCCGACCTGGTGATCCTCGAGCTGGGCGGAAACGATCTGTTGCGCGGGCTTTCCCCCGACGAGACCGAAGCCAACCTTTCCGCCATGCTCGACATCCTTGCCGAGCGCGACATTCCGGTGCTGCTGATGGGCATGCGCTCGCCGCCGAATTACGGGCCGGAATTCCAGGCGGAGTTCGACGCGCTCTATCCCGCGCTGGCCGAGGAATACGGGGCCGACCTGGTGCCGTTCTTCCTCGAACCGGTCTACGACCAGCCGCAGTTGATCCAGCCCGACCGCATCCATCCGACGGCCGAGGGGATCGAGTCGCTGGTCGGCGCGACGGTGGACGCGGTTGTCGAGGCTCTGCCCGAAGAGTAGACTTTCCCGCACAAGGTCAGTCGCGCGCGGCCACCCCGCCGCTGACCGTCCACATCGCCGCTTCGCCCTCGATCGCGGCGAAGGGCGCGCGTTCGGTCCCGGTCAGCCAGACTTGCGCTCCGCCGGTGCGCAGCCGGTCGAAAAGCGCCTCGCGCCGCAGGGGGTCGAGGTGGGCGGCGACCTCGTCGAGCAGCAACAGGCCGGGCCGACCCTTAACCGCAAGCTCGGCGTGGGCGAGGGTGATCGCGATCAGCATCGCCTTCTGCTCGCCGGTCGAGCAACTCGCGGCAGGTGCACCCTTGCCAGCCATCGTCACCTCGAGATCGTCGCGATGCGGGCCGATCAGGGTACGCGCGGCCTGCCGATCGCGGCGGCGGCTTTCGCGCAGCGCCGTCGCGAGATCGGCGGCTTCGATCGGCCCTCCGGCGGGGTAGGCCAGGGCCGGGCGAGCGAAGGGCTCGTCGGGCAGGTCAGCGAGGGCATCGGCGACCGCGGCGATCGTTCGCGCGCGGCCCTGCGCCAGTGCACTGCCGTACTCCGCGAGATGTTTCTCGACCCCGTCGAGCCAGCCAGAATCGGGTGGGGCATCGCCCGTCAGCAGGCGATTGCGTTCGCGCAGCGCGGCGTCGTAGCGGGTGGCATTGCGCGCGTGATGCGGATCGAGCGCGAAGGCCATGCGGTCGACGAAGCGTCGTCGGTTGCCAGCGCTGTCGGCGAAGAGGCGGTCCATCGCCGGGGTGAGCCAGCTGACCGCCAGCCATTCGCCGAGGCTCGCCGCGCTCGCTTCGGCGCCGTTGACTTGCACCAGCCGCCGCCCGGGCCGGTCGGCGCGGACCAGCGTGCCGAGGCGCACCGGCTCGCCGTCTGCCGTCAGTAGCGACGCGCCGACTGCGAAGCCGCCCGTTCCGCCGCCTCTCGGTAATTCCGCCAGTTGCGCCCGCCGCAGCCCGCGGCCCGGTGCGAAGAGCGACAGGGCCTCCAGCACGTTGGTCTTGCCCGCACCGTTCTCGCCCGTGACGAGGTTAAGCTTGGCCGTCGCCGACAGCTCGCTGCATGCATGGTTGCGGAAGTCGGAAAGGGTGATCCGGTCGAGCGCCATCGGAGACGGCGCGATAGCCTTCGTGCCGCCGTGAGGCCATCGGATTCTCGCGATACCGACAAGTGGGAAAAATTCCCAACCTTTCGGATCGGTGAACAGGAGTTGCTTCTTCGCTTAAGGCAGGAACGTCGGAATTCCGCCATTTTTCGAAACTGGCACACCCCATGCAAAGCTGTTCGTGTCCGAGGGATCGTCTCACGGACAGGATCAAAGGAAGGGAAATTCCACCATGCAAGCTTTCAACGAAATGAGCAGCCGCGTTCTCGCCGCCGTCTCCGCCTTCGCCGTCTCGGCCGTGTTCTTCGCCGCCGCGATCGTCCCCGCCAGCCCGGCCGGCATCCTGGCATGAGCCGCTACGACAACAACCGCCCGGTCATCTCGCCGAGCCGCAGCTTCCACCTCGACAAGGCGGACGGCAAGCTGCTCGGCGTGTGCGGGGGGATTGCCAAGTATTTCGGCGTCAACCCCACCTGGATCCGCATCGCCTTCGCCGTCGGCACGATCGTCGGCTTCGGATCGCTGATCCTGGTCTACCTCGCGATCGCGCTGATCGCCGATTGAAGGGACGCGGGGCAACAGCCGCGTCCCTCTCAATTCACATCGCCGAGATGCCGCCGTCGAGCTTGATTTCCGCTCCGGTCATGAAACGGCTCTCATCGCTCGCCAGGTAGACCACCGCATTGGCGATATCGTCGGGCTCGCCGACGAACTTGAGCGGTATCTGCCTCGCCAGCTTTTCCAGCAACACGTCCTTGTCGAGGTTGTGGTTGCGCGCGGTTCCGTCGAGGATCGGCGTGTCGACGAAGGTCGGATGCACCGAATTGCAGCGGATCCCCATGTTGTTCTTCGCGCAGTGGAGCGCGATCGACTTGGTCAGCATCCACACCGCCGCCTTGCTCGAATTGTAGGCCGGCATCGTGTCGCTCGCGATCAGGCCCGCGATGCTTGAGATGTTCACGATCGACCCCGGCGCATGCTCGCGCATCAGTGGCAGCGCCTTCTGGCAGCCGTGGAAGATCGAATCGACGTTCACCGCGAAGCAGCGCTTCCAGTCCTCGAACTTGCAGTCCTCGATATTGCCGCCCACGCCGATCCCGGCGTTGTGGACCAGCACGTTGAGGCCACCCAGATGCTCGCGCGCGGCCTCGACCGCAGCC
Source organism: uncultured Altererythrobacter sp. (assembly GCA_946885545.1). The sequence goes on along the minus strand of CAMPGP010000109.1, from coordinate 1,469 downwards.
TCCCAGTGGCCGGCATTGGTCACGTCGTGCTCGAACGAGAAGGCCGTGCCGCTGCCGAAGCGGTGGTTGATCGCCTCGGCCGTTGCCGCCGCGCCGCCGCCGTTGAGATCGGTGCACAGGACCCGCGCGCCTTCCTCGGCGAGCCGCCGCGAATGCGCCGCGCCGAGCCCCTGCGCCGCGCCCGTAACCAGCGCCAGCTTGCCCGCACACCTCGCACCCGTTGTTTGGGCCATGTCAGTCCTCCCCGATGAAGCCGGACGCCAGCAGCATGGCGATCCGCACGTCCACGGCATGGCCCAGCGCGCGGCGCTGCGCAACGAATTCGGGGAGGGCGGAGAGCGGCACGCGGTGGACAGTGATGTCCTCGCTTTCGGTGCCGCCGCCATCGCCGACCTTGCGCAAGCCGCGCGCGCGCATGAGCGTGAAGCTCTCGCTGACCATGCCGGGGGAGGAATGGTATTCGCCGAGGTCGTCCATGTGCGCGGCGGTGTAGCCGGTTTCTTCCTCCAACTCGCGGATCGCGGCCACTTCGGCAGGTTCGTCCTCGGCGCCATCGTCGTCGCCGATCAGGCCGGCGGGCAGTTCGAGACATACCCGGCCGAGCGGCACGCGATATTGTTCCACCAGCAGCACATGGCCATCCTCGATCGCGATGATGACGGCGGCGCGGATGCCGCGGGCGCGCGAGACGTATTCCCATCGGCCGCGCGTCTTGGCGACGACGTATTTCCCCTGCCAGACGATGTTCTCGGGGGCGTCGCGGTCGACGGTCATCAGACCTCGATGAGCCGGTCGGGAAGTTCGTTCTGATCGTCGTCGGCGCGCGGGAAATGCTCGGCGAGCACCTTGCCTACGTCGCGCACACCCGCCGCCATGCCTTCGGCGATCTTGCCGTCCTTTATCTCGGCCAGCATGTCCGCCATCGCTTCGCCCCACACTTCGGCCGGGACGATTTCCGCGATCGGCTGGTCGGCGACGATTTCTGCCCGATGCTCGCGCATGGAGAGGTAGATCAGAACCCCGGTGCGCCCGTGCGTGCGCCGCTCGGCCCCGACCTTGAACAACTTGACCGCCTTGTCGTGCGTGCGTGCGCTTTTCACCGGGCCGGGGATCAGCGCGAACTTGAGCGGCTGCCACAACTGGATCGCCCAGACGCCCATGAACTTGAGCAAGCCAAGCCCGGTCAGCAGGCCGAAAAGCTCGCCGGTCGTCCAGTCGTGCGTCCAGCCGCCCATCAGCCAGTCGAGCTTGGCGAGAAAGAATTCCGGGAACAGCGCGACGACACTCATCGCGGTGAAGGCCGCGGCGATCGCCCACAGCAGCGCAACATCGCTGTAGCCGTCGGAGCGGTCGGCAATGACGGTCACGATTTCGCCCGAGGTTTCGAGTTCCGCCGCGGCCACTGCCTCGGTCACGGTCCGGTGCTGGTCGGGTGTGAGATATGCCATGACCTACCAACCCCCCGAGGC
>CAMPGP010000108.1 GCA_946885545.1 uncultured Altererythrobacter sp. | reverse complement strand
GCGCACCAGCGGCCCCGTGTCGCGCAACCAGACATCGCCGAAGACCCGCCGTTCGAGCGCGACCGCACCCGATACCAGCGCCTTCGCCCGCGCCTCGTTCGCCGCATCGCGGACCAGCAGGCGAGCCTCCTGCCCGCTCTCGGCCACGGCATTGGCGAATGCCGCGATCTGCTCCTGCGCGCGGTCGAGATAGCCGGGCCATTCCTCGGCGTTGTGCGGAAAGCCGATCCACAGCCACGCCTGCGGGGCCCATTCGGGCGGCATCGATATGCTCATCGAAAGTCGCTCCGAATGGGCCCCAGGCGCCTCAGCAGCCGCCGTCGGGCGCGCAGGCCTCGTCGCGCAGGCGGCGGAATTCGTCGCCCTCGCGCCAGTTGGGCCATGCGGTCGACATCGCGAGCATGCGGCCGAGGCGGTAGTAGAGGCGCAGGTCCTGCGCCACGCCCGACCAGTCCCAGTTCTCGTCGAACTCGTCGCCGACCGCGTGATAGGCGGTGTCGCGATAGGCGTCCTCGTAGGCCTTGCCCGCTTCGGTTCCGCCCTCGACGAGGTCCTGCCCGCCGTCGACGTAGAGCATCGGCAGCCCCCGCTTGGCCATGCTGAAGTGGTCGGAGCGGTAATAGTAACCCGCCTCGGGCGAGGGGTTGGGCGTCCCGACGCGTTCCTCCGCGGTCAGCGCCGCGGTGAGGAAGTCGTCGAGCTGCGACTTGTCGGGTCCGACGACGGTCACGTCCTTCGCCGGTCCGGCGAGCGAGAGCGCGTCCATGTTGACCCCGCCGACGGTCTTCTCGAGCGGGAAGACCGGGTTGGCGCCGTAGTACTCGGAGCCGAGCAGGCCCTGCTCTTCGGCGGTGACCGCGAGGAACACGAGGCTGCGGTCGGCCGCGCCCGCCTTGGCGTGGGCCTCGGCCAGTGCGATCAGTGCCGCGGTGCCGGTGGCGTTGTCGATCGCGCCGTTGCAGATCTCGTCCTCTTCACCTGGTGCGCACTTGCCGAGATGGTCCCAGTGTGCGGTGTGGAGCACGTATTCGTCGGGCCGCTCGGTGCCCGGCAGCATGCCGATCACGTTCTTCGAGCTGAAGGTGCGGCTGTCGTTCTTGAACGAGGTCGAGATCGTCGTGCCCAGCGGCACGGCCTTGAACCCGTCCTTCTTCGCCGCGGCCGACAGCTCGGCCAGATCCTGGCCGCTCGCTTCGAGGATCTGCTCGGCGACACCCTTCTGGACCCAGCCGTTCATGACCGTCTGGTCCGCCCCGCCGCCTTCGCGCTGGGCATAGGCCTGCGGGCCCGACCAGCTGTTCTGGACAGTGGTCCACGGATAGGACGCGGGATAAGTGTCGTGGACGATGATCGCGCCTGTCGCGCCCTGGCGCGCGGCTTCCTCGTACTTGTAGGTCCAGCGGCCGTAGTAGGTCATCGCCTTGCCGTTGAACGTGCCGTCGAGCGTTTCCGCCTCGTAGTCGGGATCGTTGACGAGGATGACCGCGGTCTTCCCCTCCATGTCGATCCCTTCGTAGTCGTTCCAGCCCTTCTCCGGCGCGTTGATGCCGTAGCCGACGAAGACCAGCTCGCTGTCCTCGATCGTGGTGGTCGGGGTTTCGCGATAGGAGACGCCGACCCAGTCGTCGGCGAAGTCGAATTCCATCGTCTCGCCGTCGGCCTCGACCGTCAGCGGCGCGAAGTCGCTGCCGGTGATCTCGACCAGCGGGACTTCCTGGAACCAGCTGCCGTTATTGCCCGGCTCGAGCCCGGCCTTCTCGAACTGCTCGACGAGGTAGGCGACCGTCTTGGCTTCGCCCGGCGAACCGGGGAGGCGGCCTTCGAATTCGTCCGACGAAAGCACGCGCGTGGCCTCGCGGATCGTGTCGATCGAGATTTCGGGAACCTCGACTTCGGGAATGTCGAGCGCGGCATCGCCCTGCGCTTCCTCGACGGCAACGTTGCACGCGGCGAGGGCCGCCACGGCAGAGATGGCTAGGATTCGGCGGATCATGAAAATCTCTCTCTCAAGTCTGCGACGCGCGCTGCTTGGCAGGTCGGGCGCGTCGCCGCAAGTCGGGCACCTCGGGGCGCTTGTGCCGGAAGCGGCGAGGCGGCAGGGAAGCGCGCATGAGCTTCGACTGGCCGGATGCGATCGCACGGGCGCGCGCCAACGCCCCCTTTCTCGCGCGCGCGCTCGACCGCCAGCCCGCGCTCGAGGAGCTGCTGGCGGCAGGCGAGGGCGAAGCGGCGCTCGCCTGGGCGCGTAGTGCGGGCGAGGGCGCGCCGAGTTGCGAGGTGTCGCTGCGGCGCGAGCGGCTCGCCTTCGCCACGGCGCTGGCGGTGGGCGACCTCGCGGGTGCCTTTCCGCTCGATCGGGTCATGGACGAACTGTCGCACCTCGCCGACCGCGCGCTCGACCGCGCGATAGGCGAGGCGATTTCGCGGCGGGTCGAGGACGCGGCGCCTGCGGGCATGATCGCGCTCGCGCTCGGCAAGCATGGCGCGGGCGAGCTCAACTACAGCTCCGACATCGACCCGATCCTGCTCTACGATCCCGAGACCCTTCCCCGGCGCTCGCGCGACGAACCGGGCGAGGCGGCGCAACGCTATGCGCGCGAGATCGTGCAGCTGCTTTCCGCCAATACCGCAGAAGGCTATGTCTTCCGGGTCGACCTGCGGCTGCGCCCGGCGTCCGAGGTCAGCCCGCTCGCGATCTCGCTCGACGCGGCGCTGGGGCATTACGAAAGCTCCGCGCTGGCATGGGAGCGCGCGGCCTATATCCGTGCCCGCGCCGCCGCGGGCGATGTCGCGCAGGGCGAGGAATTCCTCGCCGCGATCCGCCCCTTCGTCTGGCGCCGCAGCCTCGATTTCGGCGCGATCGAGGAGATCGGGCGGCTCACCTCGCGCATCCGCGAGCAGCACGCCGGGCCGACCGAGCCGGGGCCGGGGTTCAACCTCAAGCTCGGCCGCGGCGGGATTCGCGAGATCGAGTTCTTCGCTCAGGCGCACCAGATGATCCACGGCGGGCGCGACCGTTCGTTGCGGCTACGCGGCACGCGCGCGGCGCTCGATGCGCTAGCCGCGGCGGGGCACATCACCGCTGAGGATGCCGACCTGCTCGGGCGAAGCTACGACCGGCTGCGCACTATCGAGCACCGGATCCAGATGCTGGAGGATCACCAGACGCACAGCATTCCAGCGGGCGAGGCGCTCGACCGCGTCGCCCGGCTCGACGGACTGGCCGACGGAGCCGCGCTTCTGGCCGAACTCGGCCCGCTCTGCGGCGCCGTTGCCGAACGCTACGATCGCCTGCTCGACAAGTCCGAAGCGGCCGGTGAAAACGGTGCGAGCGAGAGCTTGCCAGCGCGGCTGACGCGCCTTGGTTTCGACGAGGCCGACGCGCTGGCCGAGCGGATCGCGAGCTGGAGCGACGGGCATATCCGTTCGCTCCGCAGCGGGGCGGCGCGCGCCTCGTTCGATGCGCTCCTTCCGCGCCTGCTCGATGCGCTCGCCGAGGCACCCGACCCGCGCCGCGCGCTGCTCCTGTGGGAAGATCTGATTGCCAGGGCATCGAGCGCCATCAACCTGTTCCGCCTGCTCGACGCGCGTCCGGGCCTGCTCGACCAGCTCGTCGGCGTGCTCACGCTCGCGCCGCCGCTCGCCGAGGAGCTCGCGCGCCGCCCCGACCTGCTCGATGCGCTGATCGACAAGAGCGCGCTCGACCTGCCGGGCACGGTCGAGGACCTCGCCGCGAAGATGGCGCGGGGCGAAACGGGCGACGACTACGAAGCGGCGCTCGACCGCATCCGGGTGGTCACCGGCGAGACCCGCTTCGCGCTCGGCGTCCAGCTCATCGAAGGGGTGCACGACCCGCTCGCGATCGCCGCCGCGCTATCGCGCACCGCCGAAGCCGCGCTCGACATCGCCGCGCGCACCACCGAGCAGGATTTCGCCGCCAAGCACGGCACCGTGCCGGGCGGCGAGCTGCTGGTGCTCGGGCTCGGCAGGCTCGGCGGCGGCGAGCTGACCCACGCTTCCGACCTCGACATGGTCTACCTCTTCACCGGCGATCACGGCGCCGAATCCGACGGCGCCCGCCCGCTCGGCGCGACCCACTACTTCAACCGCCTCGCGCAGCGCGTCAGTGGCGCGTTGAGCGTTCCGACTGCGCAAGGCGCGCTCTACGAGGTCGATACGCGGCTCCGCCCTCAAGGGGCGCAAGGACCGCTCGCGGTGAGCCTCGACAGCTTCGCGCGCTACCAGCGCGAGGACGCGTGGACCTGGGAGCATATGGCCCTGACCCGCGCCAGGCCGATCTACGGCTCGCCCGAGGCGCGCGCAGCCCTCGAAAGCGTCGTCGCCGATGCGCTCGGTCAGGCGCGCGATCCGGCGAATCTGCGCGAGGACGTGCTCAAGATGCGCGGCGAGATGGCGGCCAACAAGCCACCGCGAGGGCCGCTCGACGCCAAGCTGCTGCGCGGTGGGCTGGTCGATCTCGAATTCCTGGTCCACTACCTCCAGCTGCGCGAGCGGGCCTGCGTGTTCGCCGATCTGGGCCAGGCGATCGACTGCCTCTCCGAACGCGGGTTTCTGCCGCGGGAGATGGCGGAGGCCGAGCGGATGATGACGCGGCTGCTGGTCGCCGGACGTCTGCTCGCGCCCGAGCTCGATCCGCCGACACCCGCAGCCGCACGCGCACTGGCGGCCGCCTGCGGTTGCGGCGATATCGACGAGTTGCTGGACCGGCTGGGTGCGGCGCGCCGCTGCGTCTCCCAAGCCTGGCACGCCATTTTCGAACAAAAACTGGAGACCGACGAATGAGCGACTATCCGCAAGCCGGCGACCCGATGCCCGAGGTCGCGATGGAAACCCCTGATGGCGGCACGGTGAAGCCATCCGACTTTCGCGGTCGCAAGCTGGCGGTGTTCTTCTATCCGAAGGACAACACACCGGGTTGCACCACCGAAGCGAAGGATTTCACCGCGCTCGCGGGCGAATTCGAGAAAGCGGGCGTCGCGCTGCTCGGCGTCAGCAAGGATTCGCCGCAGAAACACCGCAACTTCATCGCCAAGCACGATCTGAAGGTGCCGCTCGCGACCGATGCGGAGCAAGGCGGCCTGTCCGACGCGCTCGGCGTGTGGGGCGAGAAGAAGATGTACGGAAAGACGTTCATGGGCATGATCCGCAGCACCTACCTCGTGGACGAAGACGGGAAGATCGCGCGGGTCTGGCCCAAGGTGAAGGTCGCGGGCCATGCCGACGAGGTGCTCGCGGCGGCCCGGGCGCTTTGACCGGCGCTTCGAGCGATCCACGCGAGACGCTTGCGGCGGCGATTCGCGGCGCGCTGCTGACGGCGGAGCCGAAGGCCAAGGTCTTCGCCGCGCGCGACGTGGCGCGCCGCTGGCGCCTCGGGCGGCTCGACTGGCGCTTCGACACCGACGTGCCCGATCGCCCGGCCTGGCCCGCGGAACCCGAACTGCTGCCGCCGAACCGGATGCCCAAACGCCGCAAGGCAGGGTCTGAACGCGGGCGGATCGCCCTGTGGCACGCGCTCGCGCACATCGAGTTCGTCGCGATCGACCTTGCACTCGACATGGCAGGCCGCTTCGGAGCGGAGATGGGGCGCGAATTCGTCGACGACTTTCTCGCCGTCGCCGCCGACGAGGCGATGCATTTCGCGATTCTCGATCGCAAGCTCCACCGGCTCGGATCGCACTACGGCGCGCTGCCCGCTCACGGCGGCCTGTGGGAAGCGGCCGACGCCACCCGCCACGACGTGCGCGCCAGGCTCGCCGTCGTTCCGATGGTGCTCGAGGCGCGCGGCCTCGACGTCACCCCCGCGATTCGCGACCGCGTACGCGCGCAGGGCGACGAAGACGGCGCGCGGATCCTGCAGCGAATCCTTGACGACGAAATTCGGCATGTCCGGTTCGGCACAAAGCACTTCGTCGCGCAGTGCCGGGAGAGCGGCGAAAACCCGCCGGAATGCTGGAAAAGACTGGTGGAATTGCACTTTGGCGGCGCGCTGAAGCCGCCATTCAACGACTCAGCGCGTTCGGCAGCCGGTTTGTCGCGAGACTTCTACGCAAGCCTTGCAAGTTAGGCGCACCGCCAGTTACCCCATAATCACTGAGACGGCGGGGGGTTCCGCAATCTCGAAAAAAAGCGTCGCACGGGCAGGTTACTGCTTGCTGTGGACATGGATCGCTGCGGCTTCCGGGCCGCGAACACGAGGACGGGATCTTGGTCGCAACACCCTTCATTCGGCGTATCGCCAAGGCTGCAGCTGCAGCTGGCGCCGCCTTCCTTGCCGTCGCCGCCACTCCTGCAATCGCCAACTCCAGCGCCGCAGCTGTCGACATGGCCGCACCGGTGCAGGAAGCACAGGGCAGCACGATCGGCGGCGACCAGCAGTTCCGCGAACTGTTCGCCAGCTGGCGCACGCTCGACGGCGAGCGCGCCGAAACGCCGATCGCCGCCACGGGCATCGCGGTTCCGTCGCGGATGCCGCTCGACGGCGCGCGCCTGACCAGCGACTACGGAATGCGCACCCACCCGGTTCTCGGTGGCCGCCGCGCCCACACCGGCATCGATCTCGCCGCGCCGACCGGGACCCCGGTCTATGCGACGGCGGACGGCCTCATCAGCCGCGCCGATCGCTTCAGCAGCTACGGCCTGTTCGTTTCGATCGAGCATGGCGCCCAGCTCCAGACCCGCTTCGCGCATCTGTCGAAGATTGCGGTCGCCGATGGTCAACGGGTCAAGAAGGGCGACGTGATCGGCTATGTCGGCTCGACCGGCCGTTCGACCGGTCCGCACCTGCACTACGAAGTGCGCGTCGATGGCCAGGCGGTCAATCCGATCCCATACATGGTCGAGAGCCAGGCGCAGCAGGCCTTCGCGCTTGCGACCGGCACCGGCGGCATGGGCGGCGGCGAGTAAGCATTACACACCTCGTGGGGAGCGAGGGGCAGGCATTGGAGAGGATGCCTGACAAGAGGCGGCGGGAGCGATCCCGCCGCCTTTTTTCATGTCTCGCGCCGCTGAGGATTTCCGCTTGCAGGAAGCAGGGCGCAAGCTAGGTTTCGTATCGCAACGAGACGCCCGAACGGCGCCGTGAGTGGAGAGACCCGGATGCACCCCATCACCCATGCGCAGTCGCGCCCGGATCGCGCCGCGATCGTCATGGCGGGCACCGGCGAGA